>NZ_JBHYWP010000021.1:0-87761 GCF_042751845.1 Streptomyces sp. NPDC059398
GGGGGGGGGGGCGGCCCCCCCCCCCACGCTCAGTCGTGCCAGGCTCCGTACTGCTCCAGCAGCGCCTGGAGCGGCTCGAAGACACCGGGTGACGCGGCGACCGTCAGATCGTCCGTCGGGCGCTCCCCCGGCCGCCCTCCGGTCAGCGCCCCCGCCTCACGGGCGATCAGGCCGCCGGCCGCCCGGTCCCAGGGGTGCAGTCCGCGCTCGTAGTACCCGTCGAGCCGGCCGGCCGCCACGTCGCAGAGGTCGATGGCCGCCGAGCCGCCGCGCCGGATGTCGCGGAGCTGCGGGATGAGCCGCTGGGCCACGGCGGCCTGGTGGGTGCGGACCGTCGCCACGTAGTTGAAGCCGGTCGACACCAGGGCCTGGTCGAGCGGCGGCGCGGGCCTGCACCGCAGCCGGGCCTCGCCGAGATAGGCACCGCCGCCGCGCACCGCGTGGAAGGTCTCACCGCGCATCGGGGCCGCCACCACCCCCGCGACCGTCTCGCCGTCCTGCTCGGCGGCGATCGAGACGGACCAAGTGGGCAGCCCGTAGAGGTAGTTCACGGTGCCGTCCAGCGGGTCGATGACCCAGCGGATGCCGCTGCTGCCCTCGGAGCTGGCGCCCTCCTCGCCCAGGAAGCCGTCCTCGGGGCGGAAGTCGGTGAGATAGCCGGTGATCAGCTTCTCGGCGGCGATGTCCATCTCCGTGACGACGTCGATGGGGCTGGACTTGGTCGCCGCGACCCCCAGATCGGCTGGGCGCCCGTCCCGCAGCAGCGCGCCCGCGCGCCGGGCGGCCTCCAGGGCCAGTTCGAGCAGTTCGGTGTGGAGCGGGTCGGTCACGGTTCTCCCTCTGGTCACGCGTCGGACGGCTGGTTCACACCTACGGGCCCGGCTGCTGGTTCACACCTGCGGTCCGGGCTGCTGGTTCACATGTACGGCCCCGCCGGCTGGTCTACGCGTACGGGCTGTCGGCGCCCGCGGCCGCCGGCTTGGCCGTACGGGCCGGGCAGCAGCCGACCGGACAGACGTCGTGCGAGGGCCCCAGCGCGCCGAGCGTGCAGCGCTCCACCGGGCGGCCCCGCTCGGTGGCCGCCCGCTCAAGGAGCAGGTCGCGCACCGCCGCGGCGAAACGGGGGTCGGCGCCGACGGTCGCCGACCGTACGACGGGCAGGCCCAGTTCGGCCGCCTTCGCGACCGCCTCGGTGTCCAGGTCGTACAGGACCTCCATATGGTCCGAGACGAAGCCGATGGGCACCATCACGACCGCGGGCACCCCCGCCCCGTGCAGCTCCGTGAGGTGATCGCAGATGTCCGGTTCCAGCCAGGGGGTCTGCGGGGAGCCGCTGCGCGACTGGTAGACGAGCTGCCAGGGGTGGTCGGTCCCCGTCTCGGCGCGGACCCGCTCGACGATCACCCGTGCCACGTCCAGGTGCTCGGCGACATACGCCCCGCCCGCCGGGCCCGAGCTGTCGGCGGCGGAGGTGGGGATGGAGTGCGTGGTGAACGCCAGATGGGCGCCGGTCCGGACCGCACCGTCCAGCTCCGCCAGGGAGTTGAGCACGCCGTCGGCCATCGGCCCGACGAAACCCGGGTGGTTGAAGTAATGCCGCAGCTTGTCCACCCGGGGCAGCTCCAGCCCCTCCGCCTCCAGAGTGGCCAGCGCCCCCGCCAGGTCCTCGCGGTACTGGCGGCAGCCGGAGTACGAGGCGTACGCGCTGGTGGCCAGGACGGCGATCCTGCGGTGCCCGTCGGCGGTCATCTCGCGCAGGGTGTCGGTCAGATACGGCGCCCAGTTGCGGTTGCCCCAGTAGACCGGGAGGTCCAGACCGTGTCCCGCGAAGTCCTTGCGGAGTGCGTCGAGGAGGGCGCGGTTCTGGCCGTTGATGGGGCTGACCCCGTCGAACAGGAAGTAGTGCTGCCCCACCTCCTTGAGCCGTTCCTTGGGGATGCCGCGGCCGCGGGTCACGTTCTCCAGGAACGGGACCACGTCGTCCGGGCCCTCGGGGCCGCCGAAGGAGAGCAGCAGGAGGGCGTCGTAGGGAGCTGGATCGCGCTGATCGGACATGCCACAGATCCTGCCACCCGGGTCCGACAGCCTCCGGGACGCCCCACGGAACGCCTGGTCGAGGCCGCCCCCCGATGCCCTGGGTAGATCACCGCCCGTAAGCTGCGCACACCATCAGTACGCCTTACCGGACGCTTTACCGGAGCCCTTCTTGACCAGTCCCTACCGTGCGATCTTCGCCGCCCCCGGCACCAAGGGGTTCTCGGCGGCCGGACTTCTCGGCCGGATGCCGCTGTCCATGATGGGCATCGGCGTGGTGACCATGATCTCGCAGCTCACCGGGCGGTACGGACTGGCCGGCGCGCTCTCCGCGACGCTGGCGCTCTCCGCGGCCGCCATCGGACCGCAGATCTCCCGGCTCGTCGACCGGCACGGGCAGCGGAAGGTGCTGCGTCCGGCGACCGCCGTGTCGGCAGCCGCCGTGGCGGGGCTGCTGGTCTGTGCCCAGCAGCGGCTGCCGGACTGGACGCTCTTCGTCTTCGCGGCCGGCGCCGGCTGTGTCCCGAGCGTGGGCTCCATGGTCCGGGCCCGCTGGGCGTCGATCCACCGGGGAGATCCGCGCAGGCTGCACGCGGCGTACTCCTGGGAGTCGATCGTCGACGAGGTGTGTTTCATCTTCGGCCCGATCCTCTCCATCGGGCTCTCCACCGCCTGGTTCCCCGAGGCGGGGCCGCTGATGGCCGGCGGCTTCCTCGTCGTGGGGGTGTGCTGGCTGACGGCGCAGCGCGCCACCGAGCCGGCCCCGCATCCGCACGGGCACGGCCCCGGCGGCTCCGCCCTGGGCTCTCCCGGGCTGCGGCTGCTGGTGCTGACGTTCGTGGCCACCGGGGCGATCTTCGGCGCGATCGACGTGGTGACGGTCGCCTTCGCGGACGAGCACGGCCACAAGCCGCTGGCCAGTCTGGTGCTCGCGGTGTACGCGCTCGGATCCTGTCTGGCCGGGGCGGTCTTCGGGCTGCTGCACCTCCAGGGGGCCGCTTCCCGCAGATGGCTGGTGGGGGTGTCCGCGATGGCGCTGAGTATGATCCCCCTCCAACTGGCCGGGAACCTGCCGTTTCTGGCCGGGGCGCTCTTTGTCGCGGGGCTCTTCGTCGCACCGACGATGGTGACCACGATGGCCCTCGTCGAGCAGCACGTACCGCGCAGCAGGCTGACCGAGGGCATGACCTGGACCAGTACCGGGCTGGCCGTCGGGGTGGCGCTCGGCTCGTCGGCCGCCGGCTGGGCGGTCGACGCGGGCGGGGCACGCCAGGGCTATCTGGTACCGCTGGTGGCGGGAGCGCTCGCGGCCGCGGTGGCGTTGCCCGGATACCGCCGGCTCACTGCGCCGGTGTCACGAGACGGGAGCGGGGCGGATGACCGGTACACCAGCAACACCGGCACGGACGGCGACGGCGGTACGGGCGCCGGGGACCTGGCGTAACTGGGCGGGGAACGTCAGCACCCGTCCGGCGCGCGAGGTGACCCCCGCGTCCACCGCCGAACTGGCCGATGCCGTCCGGCGCGCGGCGGAGGACGGCCTGAAGGTGAAGGCGGTCGGCACCGGCCACTCCTTCACCGCCGCCGCGGCCACCGACGGGCTGCTGATACGTCCCGGTCTCCTCACCGGTATCCGGCGGATCGACCGCGCGGCGGGCACCGTGACCGTCGAGGCCGGGACCCCGCTGAAGCGGCTCAACCAGGCGCTGGCGCGTGAGGGGCTGACCCTCACGAACATGGGCGACATCATGGACCAGACGGTGGCGGGTGCCACCAGCACCGGCACCCACGGCACCGGCCGTGAGTCCGCGTCGATCTCCGCGCAGATCCGGGCGCTCGAACTGGTGACGGCCGACGGCTCGGTGCTGACGTGCTCGGCCGACGAGCACCCGGAGGTCTTCGCCGCGGCACGGATCGGGCTCGGCGCGCTGGGTGTCGTCACGGCCATCACGTTCGCGGTGGAGCCGGTCTTCCTGCTGACGGCCCGCGAGGAGCCGATGCCCTTCGACCGGGTGACCGCCGACTTCGACCAGCTGGTCGCCGAGAACGAGCACTTCGAGTTCTACTGGTTCCCGCACACCGCCAACTGCAACACCAAGCGCAACAACCGCAGCGCGGGCCCCGCCGCCCCACCCGGCCGGGTGTCCGGCTGGATCGACGACGAGCTGCTCTCCAACGGTGTCTTCCAGGCGGCGTGTTCGCTGGGCCGGGCCGTCCCCGCGACGATCCCCGCGATCGCGAAGATCTCCAGCCGGGCGCTGTCCGCCCGCACCTACACGGACATCCCGTACAAGGTCTTCACAAGTCCGCGCCGGGTGCGCTTCGTGGAGATGGAGTACGCCCTGCCCCGGGAGGCCGCGGTCGCGGCGCTGCGTGAGGTCAGGGCGATGGTGGAGCGCTCGCCGCTGCGGGTGAGCTTCCCCGTCGAGGTCCGTACGGCGCCCGCCGACGACATCGCGCTCTCGACGGCCTCGGGCCGGGAGAGCGCGTACATCGCGGTGCATCTGTACCGGGGCACTCCGCACCGGGCGTACTTCACCGCGGTGGAGCGGATCATGACCGCGCACGGCGGGCGCCCGCACTGGGGCAAGCTGCACACCCGCGACGCGGCGTATCTGGCCGGGGTGTACCCGCGCTTCGGCGAGTTCACGGCGGTACGGGACCGCCTCGACCCCCAGCGGCTGTTCGGCAACGACTATCTGCGCCGGGTCCTGGGCGACTGACAGCCGCCCAGGCCCTCAGGCACCCGGCCGCCCTGGATTTCGGGCACCACGGATCCCGGATCCCCGGGGCCGTCACCCGGCGGGAGCGCTATCCCGCCGGGTTCTCCGCTCCGGTGTCCGGCGCGTTGTCCTGCCGGCCGGTGTCGTCGTGCCCGGGAGCGGAGCCGGAGCTGTCACCGGACGGCGTCGGGTCCGGAGACTGCGCCCCGTCGCCCGCCGACTGCGAGGGGCTGGGGGTCGGATCGGCCGACGTGCCGCTCTTCCCCGGGTCGGGCTTCGACCGGCCGGTGTCGCCGGAGCCCGATCCGGAGCCGGTGCTCGCCGAGGGGTCCGGGCTCGGGCTCTGCTGCCGGTCGGTCCGGTGCGGGTCCTGGCTCTGCTGCGGGTCGGTCGACACCGCCGGTTCCGGCGCGTGGTGCCGGGTGCCGCCACCGCCCTGGACCACCGAGCCCACGGTCGTCCCCGAGCCGCCGCTGAGGCCGTGCCCCGAGACCAGCTCGAAGCCGGTGATCCCGAGCATCGCCACGGCGAACACGACCACGGCCGCGAGGGCGGAGCGCTTCCAGCCCCGCACCCGCGTCCCGTGGGTCGTGGCCTCGGTGAACTCTTCGCCGGGGAGTTCCTCGCCGGTCAGTGCTTCGCCCGCGACCGGGGTCAGCAGCCGTGTCGCGTCCGGCTCCGCGTCCGCGGGGAGCCGCGCGGTCCACTCGGTCCCGTCGGCGCCCGTGCCCCGGGCCCACGGCACCGCGATCGTCGGCGGCGCCTCGCCCGGCTCCGGCGCCCCCGGCACCTGCCGCACCGGGACCTTCAGGACCTTCGGTTTGACCTGGACCGTCACCTCGCGGATCTGCTCCCCGGTGCGCCGGAAGAGGTGCTGGAAGATCGTGCCGCCACAGGTGGCGATCACGCTCACCAGGCCCGCGCCGATGATCGTTCCGTACACACCGAGCTGCGAGGCAAGTACCGCCGCCACCACAGCCGCGAACGCACTGCCCGCGACCTGCGGAACGCTGAGATCGAACTGCTTCCGCTTCCCGCTTCCGGTCTCCGTGCCGCCGTCCGGCTTCTGCTCCATCACCAGCCCCTGTTTGCCCATCTGGGTACACCTTGCACCAGAAAGGGACATGTGAGCGAAGTGGATAGTTCCATTTCGGAAGATTGTGTGAAGCACAACACCTGCGCGCATACGCTGGCGGCACATACCGGCCTCCCCTCCGCCGGACCATGGGAAGTTCGGCGGCGAGCCGTCCACCCCCTTGGCCCGAATGGAGTACTGTGGCGAGCCCTGGGCCCGGCCTCCCTCAGGGGTGTCCGGACAGGCGGAAGGGAGCCTAAGGCGGCACTCGAACCGGCGGCACCATGGCAACGCACGGGCGCCTCGCTGCACAGAGTGACCGACGGTCGCTCTGCGTCGCAAACAGGTAACCGTGCCATAACGGCGTTCCAGGGCTGAGGCCCGACACGCCGGATAACTCGGCAAGGTTGTGGCGTGCCGTACCCGGGCAGGCCACACTCGACTAGCGGAAGCAGCGACGCACGTGACGTCGGCAGGCACCACCCGGGAGGTTCCCATGCCCGAACTGCGTGTCGTGGCCGTCTCGAATGACGGCACACGACTGGTGCTCAAAGCTGCGGACAGTACGGAGTACACGCTTCCGATCGATGAGCGGCTGCGTGCCGCGGTCCGCAACGACCGCGCCCGCCTCGGCCAGATCGAGATCGAGGTGGAGAGCCACCTCCGTCCCCGTGACATCCAGGCGCGTATAAGAGCGGGTGCCTCCGCCGAAGAGGTGGCCCAGATGGCCGGGATCCCGGTCGACCGGGTCCGCCGATTCGAGGGCCCCGTGCTCGCGGAGCGCGCGTTCATGGCCGAGCGCGCCCGGAAGACTCCGGTACGGCGCGCCGGTGAGAACACCGGTACCGGCCCGCAGCTCGGCGAGGCGGTGAACGAACGGCTGCTGCTGCGCGGCGCCGAGCGTGACACCGTGCTCTGGGACTCGTGGCGCCGCGACGACGGGACCTGGGAGGTCCTGCTCGTCTAC
Source organism: Streptomyces sp. NPDC059398 (assembly GCF_042751845.1). Classification (NCBI taxonomy): domain Bacteria; kingdom Bacillati; phylum Actinomycetota; class Actinomycetes; order Kitasatosporales; family Streptomycetaceae; genus Streptomyces; species Streptomyces sp. NPDC059398. The sequence continues at coordinate 6,800 of NZ_JBHYWP010000021.1, forward strand.
CGGGTCGCCACCGAGACGCACTCGGCGAGCTGGACCTACGACCCGCCGCGCCGTCTGGTGCAGGCCATGGACGACGAGGCCCGCTCGCTGATCGGCGAGTCCGACGACTCGCTGGCGGCGCCGGAGCCGAGCTTCCCGTTCGTACCGCGCATCGCCAGGCTCCCCCGCGACCGGCCGCTCGACCGCACGCTGGACCGGCCGCTCGACCGGGCCCTGGACCGGCAGATGGAGCGGCCCACCGCGCCGGTGCCCGCCCCTCCCGAGCCGGAGGAGAGCGGCAGCGGTGAGCGGGACTCGCTGACCAGCCTGCTGGAGGCGGTGCCGAGCTTCCGGGGCGACATGATCGTGCCCGAGCGGCCCGCGCCGCCCGAGCTCCCGCCGTCCGAGCCCGTACAGGAGCCGGAGTCCGAGGAGCCGCCCGCGGCGTCCGCCGGGGCCGGTTCGGCGTACGCGGACGTACTGATGCCGCGTGCGGTGGCCGGTCACCGCGACCGGCTGACCGGGACGACGGACCGGCAGGCCGAGGCGGACGGCGTCCGTCCCGGCCGGCGGGCCGCCGTACCGAGCTGGGACGAGATCGTCTTCGGGACGCGGCGCAAGAAGCAGGAGTAGCCGGAGCGGTACGTGCAGCAGGCCCGGGGGCCCGTACGCGAGGTGTACGGGCCCCCGGGCCGTGTGCGGTGTGCGGTACGGGCCCCGGGCCGTGCGCTCAGGAGCCCGTACGCGACGCGGGCCCCGCCGCGTGCTTCAGGCCCCGTCGGGCGTGGGCCCCTTGGCGACCGGGCGGGTCTCGTCCGACGACCACTGCGACCAGGAACCCGCGTAGAGCGCGGCCCGGATCCCCGCGATCTCCAGGGCCAGCACCTCATGCGCCCCCGACACACCCGATCCGCAGTAGACACCGACCTCCGTGTCCTGCCCGGCCGCCCCCAACGCGGCGAACCGCGCGGCCAGTTCACCGGCGGGGAGGAAGTGCCCGTCCGCCCCGGTGTTCTCGGATGTCGGGGCCGACAGCGCGCCGGGGATATGCCCGCCGACCCGGTCGACGGGCTCGACGTCGCCCCGGTAGCGCTCAGCGGCGCGGGCATCCAGCAGTACGCCCTTGCGGGCCAGGCCGGCCGCGCCGTCCGCGTCGAGGAGCGGCAGCGCCCCGGGCGCCGGTACGAAGTCGCCGGGCTCGGGCGCCGGGGTCCGGGTGGAGAGCGGGCCCGGCCAGGATGCGAGACCGCCGTCCAGCACCCGGACATCCGGGTGGCCGGTCCAGCGCAGCAGCCACCAGGCGCGGGCCGCGGCCCACCCCTGGCCGCCGTCGTACACGACGACCGGGGCGCCCTGCGAGACGCCGGCCCGCCGCAGCACAGCGCCCAGCTCCGCCGGGTCGGGCAGCGGGTGGCGGCCACCCGCGCCGGGCGGCCCGGCCAGCTCGGTGTCCAGGTCGACGAAGACCGCACCGGGGATGTGGCCTGCCTCGTAATCGGGGCGCAGGTTCGGGCCGCCGAGCTGCCAGCGGACGTCCAGGAGGACCGGCGGACGGGGTCCGGCCGACTCGCTCGCGAGATCGGATGCGGTGATGATGGGTGTCATGGCTGCCATCCTCGCCCAGAGTCCGGCTCACGCGTAACGCCGTAGAAAAGGACGAGGAGTACCAAAACAGGCATCCTCCTGCTGGAACGTGCAAAATGCGGCGCGGCCGGGGCGCGGCGCACGGCAGGTGGTGGAAGCATCTGGGCGGGGGGCGGTCCACCGGCCCCCGCACGGCCACCACCGATGGTCCGAGGAGAGAGCGAAAATGACCGAGGCAGCCTCGCGGCGCAGGCCCGGAACCCCCTGCTGGGTGAGTCTCATGGTGCACGGCCTGTCCGAGACCCAGGAGTTCTACGGCGACTTGTTCGGCTGGGAGTTCCGGCCGGGGCCCGGCCAACTGGGCCCGTACGTCCGCGCGCTGCTGGACGGCCGTGAGGTCGCGGGGATCGGGCAGCTGCCGCCGGACCGCCATCTGCCGATCGCCTGGACGACGTATCTGGCATCGGACGATGCCGATGCGACCGCGGCGGCCGTCAGGCACTGCGGCGGGACGGTGGGCGTGGGTCCGCTCGACGCGGGAGAGGCGGGTCGGCTGGCCATAGGGGCGGACCCCGACGGCGCGGTCTTCGGCATCTGGCAGGCGGCGGCACATGTGGGCACCGCGGAGTGGGGTGTGCCCGGGACGCCGGTGTGGAACGAGCTGGTGACCCGGGATACCGGCACGGTCGGCAAGTTCTACCAGGCGGTGTTCGGCTATGAGTCGGAGGCGGTGGTCTCGGCCGACCTCGACCGTCTGACGCTGTATCTGGAGGGGCGGGCGGTGGCCTCGCTGCACGGGGTCGGCCAGGCGCTGCCCCGGGACCGGGGCGCGCACTGGATGACGTACTTCGAGGTGGCGGACGTCGACGCGGCGGTGCGCCGGGTGACCGAACTGGGCGGGCAGGTGCTCCAGCAGCCGTGCCAGGGCGAGACCGGGCGGCTGGCCACGGTCGCCGACCCGGAGGGCGCGGTCTTCACGGTCGTCAGGACGGAGCGCTGACGTCCCGGTTCGCCAGGACAGGGCGCTGACGTCCCGGTTCATCAGGACGATGCTTGCGCCGTCGGCCGTCAGGACGGAGCGCTGACGTCCGTACGGTCCACCGGGAGGACATCGGGCGAGAGGGCTGCCGCGCGTGCGGCCGACGCGGTCGTCCGCCGCCGGTGGTGCCGTCGGCAGAGGACCTCGTAACCGACCTCGCCCGGCGGGTTGTTGACGTCGCCGACGACCACCTGGGCGCCTTCCACGACCATCTCCCCGTTGACCGTGCGGGCGTTGTGGGTGGCGCGGGCGCCGCACCAGCAGAGCGCCTCCACCTGGAGCACCTCGACCCGGTCGGCGAGTTCGACGAGCCGTTGTGAGCCGGGGAAGAGCTTGGAGCGGAAGTCGGTGGTGATCCCGAAGGCGAAGACGTCGACACCGAGGTCGTCGACGACCCGGGCCAGCTGGTCGATCTGCCCGGGGGCGAGGAACTGCGCCTCGTCCGCGATGACGTAGTCCGCACGGCCGCCGTGCGAGAGATGGCGGACGAGATGGGCGTAGAAGTCGAACCCCTCCCCCGCCTCGACCGCCTCGGTGACCAGGCCGAGCCGGGAGGAGAGCTTGCCCTGGCCGGCCCGGTCGTCGCGGGTGAAGATCATGCCCTGGAGCCCGCGCGCCGAGCGGTTGTGCTCGATCTGCAGAGCGAGCGTGCTCTTCCCGCAGTCCATCGTTCCGGAGAAGAAAACCAGCTCAGGCATGGGAGGTCGCGGGCCTTTCGGGTCTGCGGGGAGGGGCGCGGCGGGCGTGGCAGGCGCGGTTACGAGCGTACTTCGAGCAGCGGTACCAGCTGCTCCGCGGGGGTCATCGAACCGTGTACCCCGACCATGGCCGACTCGTGCGGCTCGCGGCGGGACGCGGTGATCACCACGTCGGCCTGGGCAGCGGCGACGACATCGCCGATCCGCCCGTACACCCGCTCGTCGACCGCGGGGCCGAACCAGCCCGCGGCGATGGCCTCGTCGCGGCTCGCCACCCAGAACTGCCCGCCGAGCACCTCACGCCAGACCGCCAGCACATCGCTCTGCGCACCGGGCAGCGCGTAGACGTGCCGGGCCCGGCCTTCGCCGCCCAGCAGGGCGACGCCGGCGCCCAGTTCCCAGTCCTCGTCGAAGTCGATACGCGACTCCTCGTCGAACGGGATGTCGACCATGCCGTGGTCCGCCGTGACATACAGCGCCGCCCGGGGCGGGAGCTGCTCGGCGAGGCGCTGGACGAGCCGGTCGACGTACATCAGCTGGCCGCGCCAGGCATCCGACTCCATGCCGAAGCGGTGGCCCTTGGCGTCCACCTCGCTGTAGTACGTGTAGATCAACGAGCGGTCGGCCGCGCCCAGTTGGGCGGCGGCCAGGTCCATCCGGTCCTCGCCGGTGAGCCGGCCCCTGAAAGTGCCGCCGCTCAGTGCGACCTTGGTGAGCGGGGTGTTCTGGAAGTCGGGCGCGGAGACCTGCCCGGTGTGCACGCCCGCCGCGTCGGCGAGTTGGAAGACCGTGGGGTACGGCTGCCAGAGGTGCGGGTCGGTCCAGGGCCGCCAGCGCAGCTGGTTCATCAGCTCGCCGGTGGCCGGGTTGCGGGTGGTGTACCCGGTGAGGCCGTGGGCGCCGGGTGGCAGTCCGGTGCCGACCGAGGCGAGCGAGGTCGCCGTGGTGGCGGGGAATCCGGCCGTGAGCGGACGGCCGGTGGAGCCGCGCGAGGTCGGCAGCAGCGAGTGGAGGTACGGGGCCTCTTCGGGGTGCGCGCGGATCTGCTCCCAGCCGAGACCGTCGATCAGGAAGACGCAGTTCCGGTCGGCGGGCGTCAACTCCGGGATCGCGGAGGTGAGACCGGGAACTCCCAGTCCCGCGGCGAGAGTCGGCAGCAGGTCGGCGAGCGAACCCGAGCCGTACTCCGGCACCGGGGCGGTGGAGAGGGCGAGCGGGGCGGTGTCGTCCTCGTACGGCCAGTCGGGCAGAGCCATCAGCGGCCGGCCGCCGCGGTCGCCTCGGAGAGCGCCTGGGAGAAGGCGAGGGTCTGGCGCACGGTGTCCGGGCCGTCGCCCGCCTCGCTCACCCGCAGGCTCAGATCGTCGGCCGTGGAGTTGCCCGTGTAGCCGTGGTCCGCCTCGCAGTTGGGGTCGCCGCAGGCCGCGGGCTCCAGATCGAGCCGGGCGACGGCGCCCCAGCCGATGGTCAGGACGACCTCGCGGGGCAGGGTTCCGGGGACGTACTTCTCCGGGTTCGCCACGACACGGCTGAGCACGACGGAGGAGATCCGGCCCAGCTTCACCGACTCGGTCGACGTGGTGGCGAACGGCGTCGGCGAGCTGCCGTCGGCGGCCTGCTCGTCGGTGTGGCTGACGATGAAGCGGTTGCCCGTCAGGACGAGGACCGTGACATGGCGGCGGACCTCGTTGGAGTCGAATGTCGTCTCCTGGTGCACCAGGTACGACGAAACCGGTTCGCCGCCGACAGCGGCCTCCACCGCCTCGGCCACGAGGGCCGGGTAGTAGCCGCTGCGCTCGATGGCCGCGCGGAGCCCCTGGGTCGTTGTACCGGTCTTCGCCATGGGCTCCATCTTAGACGCCGCCATCGGCGTCACCACGTCGCTCGGCTGCCGGAACCGGGCGGTGGCCCCTGCCGCGCCGGGTGCCCTGCGTGTGCTCTGCCGCCGGAAGCGACCTGACCGGGGTGCACGGATGCCGCTTGTACGGGATCGGCGCCCCTGCCGGGAAATGTGCGTCAGGTCACGCCGGCGTTCATCGCACCGAGCTGATTCCCGCTTCCGGATGCGCACTGCTCCGCCGGCGGCAGCCCGGGGGCGGCCCTCAGACCGGCTTGCGCCACACGGAGATGTGCTTCGCGGAGTCCTGGGTGAACGGTTCCCCGTCCCAGTCCGCGACGCGACGTTCCAGTTCGAGCCCGGCGATCCGTGCCATCAGGTCGAGCTCCGCGGGCCAGGCGTACCGGTGCCGGGAGCTGCCACGACGGTAGCGGCCGTCGTCGCCGTCGCGGGTGAAGTGGTGGGAGACGAGGATCTGCTCGGCCAGGTCGAAGGTGTCGAAGCCGAGATGCCGCTCGGAGACGTCGAAGGGCACCGCGACCTGGCCGGGAGGCAGGAACCGCAGCGGCGGCACACCCAGCTCGATGACGAACCGGCCGCCGGGTTCCAGATGGCGGGCGGCGTTGCGGAAGCACTCGACCTGTTCGTGCTGTGTGAGCAGGTTCGAGAGGGTGTTGTACACGAGATAGACAAGGGTGAACCCGCCGGGGACGACAGTGGTGGCCATGTCTCCGACGGACACCGGAAGCATGTCCTCATCGACCTTGCGCCGGAGGACCGCTGCCATGTGCGCGGACAGTTCGATGCCCACGACCGGCACGCCGTGCTCCCGGAGCGGTACGCCGACCCGTCCGGTCCCGATGGCGAACTCCAGTGCCCGGCCGTCTCCGGCGAGTTCCGCGAGGAAGGCGAGAGTAGGTTCGAGAACGGCGGCCGATGACATGTCGGTCTGCTCGGCGTCGTAGCGTTCGGCTGTCGCACGGGTCCACAGTTCGCTGCTCGTCATGGACAGCCACTGTGGCGGGCGGCGACGGACGCTGTCGACGCATTTACTCCCGCCGGCCCCGATCGCACAGTCCGCAGTCCGGGGCGCGGGGCCTGCGGAACCCTGCCGGTACGGGGTCGGCGGCCGGCCGTCAGTAGCTGGGGAGACGGCGGGGGCCCAGGTCGCCGAGTACGTTGGCCGGTGCGAGCCGTACGGCGGCGCCGAGCACGGAGAGTCCGCACTGCCCGACCACCACCGGTTCGAGAGCGACGGACACCACTTCCGGGTGGTCATCCACCAGCCGCGACACCCTCAGCAGCAGTTCTTCGAGCGCCGCGGTGTCGACGGGCGCCGAGCCGCGCCAGCCGAACAGCAGCGGGGCGGTCCTGACGCTTCTGATGAGCCCCGCGGCGTCCCGGTCGGTGGCCGGGACGAGACGGTGGGCGGTGTCGCCGAGCAGTTCGGACGGCGCCCCGGCCAGCCCGAAGGAGAGGACAGCGCCGACGGCGGGGTCGATCGCGGACCGTACGACGGTGTCCACCCCGCGCCCGACCATGGCCTGCACCACGGGCCGGACCTCGGCCGGGCTGCCGAGGTCGCCGGAGAGTTCGGCGTAGGCGCGCCGCAGCCCCGCCTCGGTCGCGATGTCGAGCCGCACACCGCCGAGATCGGGGCGGTGGCGGAGATGGGGCGCCGTGGCCTTGAGCGCCACGGGGTAGCCGAGCTGCTCCGCGGCGGCGACGGCGGTGTCCGCGTCCGGGGCCGGGTGGGCGGGCCGGACGCGGATGCCGTACAGACCGAGGAGTTCGCAGGTGTCGTCGGGCGAGAGTGCCAGGCCGCGGGTGACATCGACGCGGGCGGTGGCGAGCAGCGCATCGATCCGGTCGGCTGCGGCGTTCTCGTCGATGTCGTCGTACTCCGGTACCCGGCCGGGCTCGGCGGCCTCGCGGCGCCACTGCGCGTACCGGACCGCCTGGGCGAGCGCGCGGACGGCCCGCTCGGCTGCCGGGTAGGCGGGGATGCCTCCGGTGCGGAGGGCGGGGGGCGTGGCGGGTGCGCCCGTACCCTTGTCGGCCCGGCTGGTCGTGTCGTCGCCGCCTGGCGTGCCGGCTGCGGTGGCCGCGGCGCCCGACGTGTCCGCTGTGTCTCCGGTATCCCCCACGGGCGCACCGGCCGGGGCCCCTCCCCCGCCGCCGTCCCGGTCGGCCGGGCTGTCCGGGGTGGCGGCCGGGCCCGTGCGTGGGGTCGCGGCGGCCGTTCCCCGGGGGCCGCGTACCGTACCGGTGGCCGCCGCCAGTGCCTCCGCGAGACCGCCGATCTCCAGATGCACCACGGCGACCGGCTTGGCGGGGGCGTCCTCGGCCGCTTCCCGCAGGGCGGCCGCCAGTACCTCTCCGTCACCCGACTCGGTCACGCCGTTCTCGCCCACCCAGGGGATCGCCGTGACCAGCACCGCATCGCATCCGTCGTCCGCCAGGGCCCGGCCGAGCGCGTCGCGGAAGTCCTCCGGGGTCGCATCCGTCGTCAGATCGACGGGCGGGAGCGGCCGCAGGCGCTCGGTGAGACAGGCGTCGTAGGTCAGCAGTCCGAGCGACTCGGAGTTGCCGAGGATCGCGACGCGCGGCCCCGATGGCAGCGGCTGCCCCGCCAGCAGCAAGCCCGCGTCGACGAGTTCGGTGACGGTGTCGACCCGGATCACACCGGCCTGCCGCAGCAGCGCCGAGACCGTGGCGTCCGGGACCCGGGTGACCGGCACCGCATGCCCCGGCGGGGCGCTGCCGCTGTGCCGGGCGCCCTTGACGACCACGACCGGCTTCACCGCAGCGGTGCGCCGGGCGAGCCTGGTGAACTTACGGGGATTGCCGATCGACTCCAGGTAGATCAGGGCGACATCGGTGTCCGGGTCCTCGTACCAGTACTGGAGGAAGTCGTTCCCCGACAGATCGGCCCGGTTTCCCGCCGAGATGAAGGAGGAGAGCCCGGCGCCGTGCCGGTGCAGCGCGGAGAGCAAGGCGATGCCGATCGCGCCGGACTGGGTGAAGAGTCCGATCCGGCCGCGCACCGGCGACTCGGGCGCGAGCGAGGCGTTCAGCCGGACGGCTTCGGCGGTGTTGATCAGGCCGAAGGCGTTCGGCCCGATGACACGCATACCGTACGAGCGGGCCCTGCGCAGCAGTTCGCGCTGGCGCAGCAGTCCTTCGGGCCCGCTCTCCGCGTAACCGGCGGAGATCACGACGAGCCCCTGCACCCCGTTCGCCCCGCAGTCGTCGACCACCCCGGGCACCTGCGCGGCGGGAACGGCCACGACCACCAGGTCGACCACTTCCCCGGCAGCGGTCACGGAGGACACCGAGCGGTGGGCGGGGGCGCCGTCCACCTCGGTGAGGCTCTCCGGGAAGGCCCGGTTCACCGCGTAGGTGCGCCCGGTGAAGCCGGAGCCGTGCAGATTGCGCAGGACCGCGCGCCCCACCCCGCCGGCCCCGCGCCCCACTCCGACGACGGCGACGGAACGGGGGGCCAGCAACCGCTGCACCGACCGCGCCTCCGCACGCTGTTCACGGGCGCGCTGCACCGCCAGGGACGCCTCGGTGGGCTCCAGGTCGAAGGTGAGATGGACCGAGCCGTCCTCGAAGCTGCGCTTCTGCTCGTACCCGGCGTCCGTGAAGACCTTGATCATTCTGGTGTTGGCCGGCAGGACCTCGGCGACGAAACGGCTGACCTCGCGCTCCCTGGCGACCGCCGCGATGTGTTCGAGCAGCGCGGATGCCACGCCGCGCCCCTGGTGGGCGTCCTGGACGAGGAAGGCGACCTCTGCCTCGTGCGCGGCGATCCTGTCGTAGCGGACGGTGGCGATGAACTCGCCGTTGACGGTCGCGGCGAGACCCACCCGGTCGACGTAGTCGTGATGGGTGAAGCGGTGGACGTCCTTGGCGGAGAGCCGGGGGTACGGTGCGAAGAACCGGTAGTACTTCGACTCGGGTGAGACCAGCTCGTAGAAGCTCACCAGCCGGTCGGCGTCCTCGGTGGTGATCGGCCGGATCCGCGCGGTGCCGCCGTCGCGCAGCACCACGTCCGCTTCCCAGTGGGCCGGGTACTCCTGGTGCGGGTTCTCCTCCAGCGGGGGCTGCATGCTGAAAGCGTACGGGTCGCGGTGGCACGGGGAGCGGTGCAGGCTGGTGATCCGGCAGAGCCGCACCACGGTACACCCGTGCAAGAATGGTCTAGACAACTGTCGCAGAACTCGAAGGGCAACACCATGGCTGAGCGTCGCGTCAAGGTCGGCTGGACCGAGGGACTGCACGCCCGACCGGCCTCCATCTTCGTCCGTGCCACCACGGCTTCGGGGGTGCCGGTGACGATCGCGAAGAACGGCAGCAACCCGGTGAACGCCGCATCGATGCTCGCCGTACTCGGCCTGGGCGTGGAGGGCGGCGAGGAGATCGTGCTCACCTCGGACGTGGAGGGCGCCGACGCCGCCCTGGACCGGCTGGCCAAGCTGGTCACCGACGGGCTCGACGAACTCCCCGAGACCGTCTGAGTATTCTGTCTTTCCGGGTGCCGGGCATGCGGCTGCGCAGCGAACGCACCGGAACATCCGAAAAGCAGAACATAAAAAGACTGCACAGAAAAAGACAGCACGAAAGAGGAGATGGATTACCGGATTCCTCTCGGACGGGCGCGAAAGAGCAGCGGCCGGCAAGCCGAAATTATCTGCTCCCTGTATACGGCAGCACTGTTAATCGGTGATGCCGACAGTGTTTACGGCATGTTTCGGATCCTTCCCGCGCCCCGGTTTCCGCAGCCGGTGCGCCGCCCTGGCGTGCTCCGCGTGCAGAGCGGTGAGCGCACGGGCCCGCTCCGCGTCGCCGCGCGCCACCGCGTCCACGATCGAGCCGTGCTCGGCCCAGGACACGACCGGAAGGACCGGCTGCTCGACGGCGTACATCCAGCCGATCTTCTGCCGCAGCTGGCCCAGCAGCGTGGTCAGCGCCGAGCTGCCCGATGCCTGCGCGAGCGTCTCGTGGAACCAGCCGCCGAGAGACCGCAGGTCCTCGCCCTGCCCCCGCCCGGCCCGCTCCTGCCCCAGCCTCACCAGGCCGCGCAGCACTTTCAGATGGGCTTCGGTCCGCCGCTGCGCGGCGCGCGCCGCGCCCATCGGCTCCAGCAGCATCCGCATCTCCAGCAGGTCGGCCGCCTCACGCTCGGTCGGTTCGGCGACACAGGCGCCCGCATGGCGGCGGGTGACCACGAACCCCTCGGACTCCAGGGTCCGCAGAGCCTCGCGGACCGGGACCCGCGAGACGCCGTAACGGCGCGCGAGCACCTCCTCGGTCAGCCGGCCGCCGCGCTCGTACACCCCCGAGATGATGTCGTCACGGATTGCCGTGCATACCGAATGCGCGGGAATACGCATGCCCCAACCTCCGCATCGACGTCCGCCTATCGCGGCCTGTCCACAGCTGTGCGGTGACTCTATGGCAGGGCGGGTCAATTCCCGAAGGCCCCCGGTAAATCATGGATATCTTTTGGCCAGGCAGAAACCGGCCGTGCGAACACCGGGCGCTGGAAATGCCTCGTGCGCGGATCCGGAACGCGAGTGGCCCCGGCGCGCGGCGGACGCGCCGGGGCGGCGGAAGAGGACCGGCCGGGGACCGGCCGGGGGCACACGTGGCTCGCCCGGGCCTGCCGGGGTCGGACGTGGACCGCCCGGGGCCCTGCCGGGTCAGACGTGGACGCCGTGCGAGCGCAGATAAGCGACGGGGTCGATGTCCGAGCCGTAGTCGGGACCCGTGCGGGCCTCGAAGTGGAGGTGCGGGCCCGTGACGTTGCCGGTGGCGCCGGAGAGCCCGATCCGCCGGCCCGGAGTGACGGACTGGCCGACCGAGACGCCGATGGACGAGAGATGGCCGTACTGCGTGTACGTGCCGTCATGCATCCGGATGACGATGTTGTTGCCGTACGCACCGCCCCAGCCGGCCTCCACGACCGTGCCGGCGCCGACGGCGTGGACCGGGGTGCCACTCGCGGCATGGAAGTCGATACCGGTGTGGCTGCCGGAGGACCAGAGGCTGCCACCGGTCTTGTAGCCGGTGGAGACGTACGAGTCGGCGACCGGGACCACATAGGCGTTGAGGCGTTCACGGGCCTGGGCGCGGGCCGCGCGCTGTTCGGCAGCCCTGGCGGCGTGTTCCCGCTCGGCCTTCGCCTTCGCTGCCGCCCTGGCCCTGGCCTTCGCCACGGCCTCGGCGTGGTCGGCCTCGTGCTGCTGTGCGGTGGCCTGGGCGGCTATCCGGTCGGCGACCGTGTCCCCCACGAGGATGGTCCGGTCGAGACGGGCTTCCTGCGCGGTGGAGACCTGCGCGCCGTCGGCCACCGCCGGGGAGGCGAGGGCGCCGATGACACCGGCTGTTGCGAGGGTGGCGGCTCCGGCGATGCCGACGGCCCTGCGGTTCGGACGGCTCGGGTGGTCCGTGCGGGCCGGGCGGTTGGGGGCACGGTGCTTGCCGGTGGGACGGCTGAACGCCATGGAGGGGCTGGTCCTTTCCTTCCCTGTCGCCTACCGGGTTAGCTGACGGGTTCGGAGCAGGAAGGTCCCCTACGGGCCCGCCCCTGCGGAGCGGCCCCGATTCACCCCAGGGACTGAGTGGGTCCCCGGCTCCCCCGGCTCGCGCCTGACGGGGACTCGGCGATCGCTGTCCGGCGCCGCGGTCGCGGCTTATGTCCGACGGACAGCGAGTGTGACGCTAAGCCGTCGGTCCCGGCCGCACCAAACGGACAGCGGATTCTGTCGCACATCCCACATCCCACATCCGACGTCCAGCAGCCCATCCCCGACAGCCGGTACCCAGCGGCCCATGTCCAGCTGCCCGCAGCCGGTACCGGGCCTGGCCGCGCGGCCTCGGGACAGCCCGGGCAACGGACCCCGCCGCGAACGGACGGGGTCCCGGCGGACTCACCGCCCGCCGGGACCCCGCAGCATGGGCCGCCCTGTGGCAGGGGCGGCCGGCGCGCTCAGCCGCTGACCACGGTCACTTCCCCGATGCCCAGCGCCCTGACCGGCTCCACGATCTGCGCGGCGTCCCCGACCAGCACCGTCACCAGCCGGTCGTCGGGGAAGGCGGAGACCACGGCGGCGGTCGCCTCGACCGTGCCGGTCGCGGCGAGACGGGCGTACAGCTGGGCCTGGAAGTCGTCCGGCAGATGCTGCTCGACCTGGTCGGCGAGGGTGGCCGCGACCGCGGCGGCCGTCTCGTACTTCAGCGGGGCGACCCCCACCAGGTTCTGTACGGCGACATCCCGCTCGGCGTCGGTCAGCCCGCCCGCGGCCAGCGTCCTCAGGACCTTCCAGAGGTCGTCGAGCGCGGGCCCGGTCGACTCGGTGTCCACCGAACCGCTGATGGCGAGCATGGCGGCGCCCGTCCCGTCGGCGGCCGAGCGGATCACCTGGCTGAAGGCCCGCACTCCGTAGGTGTAACCCTTCTCCTCACGCAGGACTCGGTCCAGACGGGAGGTGAGCGTGCCGCCCAGGCAGTAGGTGCCGAGGACCTGGGCGGGCCAGACACGGTCGTGCCGGTCCGCGCCGATCCGGCCGATCAGCAGCTGGGTCTGGACCGCACCCGGGCGGTCCACGACGACCACCCGGCCGGTGTCGTCCGCGGTGATCGGGGGGACCGGGCGGGGCGTGCCCGCGTTGCCCTTCCACTCGCCGAGGGTCTCGGCGAGCACCGCGTCCAGGTCGGTCCCCGCCAGGTCGCCGACGACGACCGCGGTGGCCGTGGACGGGCGGACGTACGCGTCGTAGAAGGCGCGGACACCGGCCGCGTCGATACGCCCCACGGTCTCCTCGGTGCCCTGGCGCGGACGCGACATACGGGCGGTGGCCGGGAACAGCTCCTTGGAGAGCTGCTTGGCAGCGCGGCGGGCCGGGTTGGCCAGCTCGTGCGGGATCTCGTCAAGCCGGTTGCCCACGATCCGCTCGACCTCGCTCGGGGCGAAGGCAGGCGCCCGCAGCGCGTCGGCGAGCAGGCCGAGCGCCTTGGGCAGCCGGGAGACCGGGACTTCGAGGGAGACCCGGACACCGGGGTGGTCGGCGTGCGCGTCGAGGGTGGCGCCGCAGCGCTCCAGCTCGGCGGCGAACTCCTCCGCGCTGTGCTTGTCGGTGCCCTCGGAGAAGGCCCTCGCCATGATCGTGGCAATGCCGTCGAGCCCCTCGGGCTCGGCGTCCAGCGGGGCGTCGAGGCTGATCTCGACAGCGACGACCTGCTGTCCCGGGCGGTCGCAGCGCAGCACCGTCAGCCCGTTGGGCAGGGTGGAGCGCTCGGGGGCCGGGAAGGCCCAGGGCCTGGGGGCACCCGCCTGGGGCTGCGGGTGGAAGGTCATGGTCACGGCCGCGGGGTCGGTCACTGGTCCGCCTCTGTGCTGTTGCTGTCGGTGGCTGCGGTGGCCGGGTCGGATTCGGCGTCCGCACGGGTCTCTTCGGGCTCATCGGCGGTGACGGGCTCGTACACCAGGACAGCCCTGTTGTCGGGGCGCAGCCGGGCCTTGGCGACCGCCTGCACCTCGTCGGCCGTGATGTCCAGCACCCGGCCCACCGCGGTCAGCGCCAGCTGCGGGTCGCCGAACAGCACGGCGTACCTGCACAGTTCGTCGGCGCGGCCGGCGACCGTACCGAGCCGGTCGAGCCACTCGCGCTCCAGCTGGGCCTGCGCGCGCTCCATCTCCTCGGCCGTGGGGCCCTCGGCCGCGAAGCGGGCCAGTTCCTCGTCGACGGCCGCCTCGATCTGCGGGACCTCGACACCGCCGGACGTCTTGACGTCCAGCCAGCCGAGCGAGGGGGCGCCGGAGAGCCGCAGCAGACCGAAGCCGGCCGCGACCGCCGTACGGTCCCGGCGCACCAGCCTGTTGTGGAGCAGTGACGACTCGCCGCCGCCCAGGATCGTCAGCGCGATGTCCGCGGCGTCGCACGCGCGGGTGCCGTCCTCGGGGAGCCGGTAGGCGGCCATCAGGGCGCGCGACGGCACCTCCTCGTACAGCTCCTCGCGCACCTCGCCACCGAGGGTGTCGGGCAGTGAGCCGTCCCGCGGCGGCTGCTTGCCGTCGTGGGAGGGGATGGTGCCGAAGTACTTCTCCACCCAGGCGAGCGTCTGCTCCGGGTCGATGTCGCCGACAACCGAGAGGACGGCGTTGTTGGGCGCGTAGTTCGTACGGAAGAACGCCCGCGCGTCCTCCAGCGTCGCCGCGTCCAGGTCGGCCATGGAGCCGATCGGCGTGTGGTGGTACGGATGGCCCTCCGGGTAGGAGAGTGCGGTCAGCTTCTCGAACGCCGTGCCGTACGGCACGTTGTCGTAGCGCTGGCGGCGTTCGTTCTTGACGACGTCCCGCTGGTTCTCCATGGACTCCTCGTCGAGCGCGGCGAGGAGGGAGCCCATCCGGTCGGCCTCCAGCCAGAGCGCCAACTCCAGCTGGTGCGCGGGCATCGTCTCGAAGTAGTTGGTGCGCTCGAAGCTGGTGGTGCCGTTGAGCGAGCCTCCGGCCCCCTGCACCAGCTCGAAGTGGCCGTTGCCCTCGACCTGTCCCGAACCCTGGAACATCAGGTGCTCGAAGAGGTGGGCGAGTCCGGTACGGCCCTTGACCTCGTGGCGTGAACCGACGTCGTACCAGAGGCAGACCGCGGCGACCGGGGTCAGGTGGTCCTCGGAGAGCACCACCCGCAGGCCGTTGGCCAGCCGGTGCTCGGTCGCTGTCAGGCCGCCGGAGGCGGCCTCGGCCGTGGCCGTGTGACCCATGGGCATGTACGTCCCTTCGATCGCGTGTGTTGACCGCGTTGGAATGCAGTCCTGCCACTGTATGCAAGCGCACCGACAGCCGGGAGCCATCCCGGTGTGCACGGGTCGCGGTCGGCGTTGTCGGTGGGACAGTCCACAATGGTCGGCGTCAGTACCGGACCAGGCACGTGAAGGAGCCGCAGCAGCGATGGCCCGCCGCAGCACGAAGACCCCGCCGCCGGAGGACTTCGAGGAGAAGATTCTCGACATCGACGTGGTCGATGAAATGCAGGGCTCCTTCCTGGAGTACGCGTACTCGGTGATCTACTCACGGGCCCTGCCGGACGCCCGTGACGGCATGAAGCCCGTACACCGGCGCATTCTCTACCAGATGAACGAGATGGGGCTGCGGCCCGACCGCAGCTATGTGAAGTGCGCCCGGGTCGTCGGCGAGGTCATGGGCAAGCTGCACCCGCACGGCGACGCCTCGATCTACGACGCCCTGGTGCGGCTCTCGCAGTCCTTCTCCATGCGGCTCCCGCTGGTCGACGGACACGGCAACTTCGGCTCGCTCGGCAACGACGACCCGCCGGCCGCGATGCGGTACACCGAGTGCCGGATGGCTGACGCCACGTCACTGATGACCGAGTCGATCGACGAGAACACGGTCGACTTCGAGCCGAACTACGACGGCCAGGAGCGCGAGCCCGGCGTGCTCCCGGCGGCCTACCCGAACCTCCTGGTGAACGGCTCGTCCGGGATCGCGGTCGGGATGGCCACCAATATGCCCCCGCACAATCTGGGCGAGATCATCGCGGCGGCCCGCCATCTGATCAAGCACCCGGGCGCCGATCTCGACACCCTGATGCGCTTCGTGCCGGGCCCCGATCTGCCGACCGGCGGCCGGATCGTGGGTCTCGACGGGATCAGGGACGCGTACGAGCGCGGGCGCGGCACCTTCAAGATCCGTGCGACGGCCACCGTGGAGAACGTCACGGCGCGCCGCAAGGGCATCGTCGTCACCGAACTGCCCTTCGCGGTCGGCCCGGAGAAGGTGCGGGCGAAGATCAAGGACCTGGTGGCGTCGAAGAAGCTCCAGGGCATCGCGGACCTGAAGGACCTCACCGACCGGGCGCACGGGCTGCGGCTGGTCATCGAGATCAAGAACGGTTTCGTGCCCGAGGCCGTGCTCGAACAGCTCTACAAGCTCACCCCGATGGAGGAGTCCTTCGGGATCAACAACGTGGCGCTGGTCGACGGGCAGCCGCTGACGCTGGGCCTCA
Organism: Streptomyces sp. NPDC059398; assembly: GCF_042751845.1. NCBI lineage: Bacteria > Bacillati > Actinomycetota > Actinomycetes > Kitasatosporales > Streptomycetaceae > Streptomyces > Streptomyces sp. NPDC059398. The sequence continues at coordinate 22,970 of NZ_JBHYWP010000021.1, forward strand.
AGGAGCTGCTTGAGGTCTATCTCGACCACCGCTTCTCGGTCGTCAGACGGCGCAGCGAGTTCCGCAGGACCAAGCGGCAGGACCGGCTGCATCTGGTCCTCGGGCTGCTCGTGGCGCTGCTCGACATCGACGAGGTCATCCGTCTGATCCGCTCCAGCGACAACTCGGCGCAGGCCAAGGAGCGGCTGATCTCGCACTTCTCGCTGAGTGAGACGCAGACCCAGTACATCCTGGACACCCCGCTGCGCCGGCTCACCAAGTTCGACCGGATCGAGCTGGAGAGCGAGCGCGACCGGCTGAACAGCGAGATCGAGGAGCTGACCCGGATCCTGGAGTCCGACGCGGAGCTGCGCAAGCTGGTCTCGTCCGAACTGGCCGCGGTGGCCAAGAAGTTCTCCACCGATCGCCGGACCGTCCTGCTGGAGTCGGCGGGGACCCCGGTGGCCGCGGCCGCCCTCCAGGTCGCCGACGACCCCTGCCGGGTACTGCTGTCGTCCACGGGGCTCCTGGCGCGTACGGCCACCGCCGACGGGCTCAGCACCGAGGGGCAGAAGCGCACCAAGCACGATGTGGTGGTCTCGGCCGTGCCGGCGACGGCGCGGGGCGACATCGGCGTGGTGACATCGGCCGGCCGGCTGCTGCGGCTCGGCGTGATCGACCTGCCGCAGCTGCCCGACACCGCGTCCGCGCCCAGCCTGGCGGGCGGTGCGCAGATCGCGGAGTTCGTCTCGCTCGCCGACGGTGAGCGGGTCGTCTGTCTCACCACGGTCGACGAGTCGTCACCGGGTCTGGCGATCGGTACCGAACAGGGCATCGTCAAGCGGGTGGTGCCCGACTACCCGGCCCACAAGGACGAGTTGGAGGTCATCGGCCTGCGGGACGGCGACCGGATCGTCGGCGCGGCCGAGCTGCGCACCGGGGACGAGGACCTGGTCTTCATCACGGACGACGCCCAGCTGCTGCGCTATCCGGCCGGGCAGGTCAGGCCGCAGGGCCGTCCGGCGGGCGGTATGGCCGGCATCAAGCTGGCCCAGGGGGCCAAGGTGATCTCGTTCACCGCGGTCGACCCGGCGGCGGATGCGGTGGTCTTCACCATCGCGGGTTCGCACGGCACGCTGGACGACTCGGTGCGTACGGCGAAGCTGACCCCGTTCGACCAGTACCCGCGCAAGGGCCGGGCGACCGGCGGGGTGCGCTGCCAGCGCTTCCTGAAGGGCGAGGACCTGCTGGTGCTCGCCTGGGCGGGCGAGACCCCGGTGCGGGCCGCCGCCGCGAACGGCGCCCCGGCCGAACTGCCGGAACCTGACCCGCGGCGGGACGGCTCCGGCCTGCCGCTGACCTCGGCGGTGGCGAGGCTCGCGGGGCCGGTGTAACCGGAAGCTCAGTACAACAGCCCGGCCTCTTCGGTCCCGTCCGGTTCCCCGGGCCCTTCGGAGAGGCCGGGCACATAGCGCAGGACGCCCCACATCGATTCGGCGGGGACATCCTGCGGTGCGTGCTCGCGGCAGCCGTCGAGCCGGTCGCGCACCGCTCCGGCGTCGATACCGGACCCGATGAGGACCAGCTCGGTGAGGTTCTCGCCGCTGCCGCCCGTGCCCGCGTCCCCGGCCCGGGGCGAGGGATAGAAGCGCAGGAAGTTTCCCACCGCGTGCAGGGTGTACTTCTCCGGGTGGCCGGGGACCCCGAAGTGGACGAAACCCTTGATGCGGTAGAGGCCGTCGGGGCGCGCGTCCAGGAACTCCATCAGCCGCCGGGGGTTCATCGGCTCGGCCGAGACGAACCCGACGCTCTCGTAGAGCGTGTGCAGATGGCCGCTGTGACCGCCGCCCTCCGCACATGTGCTGCCGTCCTGTGGGCCGCCCGGCTCCCCGGCGCCGTCCGGCGGAGCAACGTCGCCCGCTGGACCGTCGTCGCGCAGGTCGTCGAAGGAGAGCTGGCCGACCCGCTCACCGGCCGGTCTGCGGTCGATGAGCAGCCCCGGGTCGATCTGCCCGTACTCGGCGCTGATCACCGGGACCCCGACGGCGTGCTCGCCGACCGCGGCGCGGATGCGGGCGCGGCCCGCCGCGTCCACCCGGTCGGCCTTGTTGAGGACGACCAGATCGGCGAGGGTCAGATGACGGTCGGTCTCCGGGTGCCGGCTCCGGGTCGCGTCGAACTCGGCGGCGTCGACGACCTGGACGAGACCCCCGTACACGATGTCCTGGTTCCCGCTCGCCAGGATCATCCGGATGAGTTCCTGCGGCTCCGCCAGGCCACTCGCCTCGATGACGATGACATCGATCCGCAGTTCGGGGCGGGAGAGCCGGCCCAGATACTCATCGAGTTCGCTGGTGTCGACGGCGCAGCACAGACAGCCGTCGCCGAGCGAGACCATCGAGTCGACCTGTCCGGCGACGGTCATCGCGTCGATCTCGATGGCGCCGAAGTCGTTGACGACGGCGCCGATCCGGGTGCCTCTGCTCTGCCGGAGCAGATGGTTGAGCAGGGTGGTCTTGCCGGATCCGAGGAATCCCGCGAGGACGACGACGGGCACGGGTTTCCTGGACATGGGCACCGATCCTAAACGAGCCGCACACCGTGCGGCCGGGCAGCCGTGGCCGGGGTGGACGCACCGTTCCGGGACAGCCGCGGGCCGGGTCAGCCGATGGCCGGCACCGGCTGCGGCGGGGGCGGTCCCACATAGCGGGCCGCGGGCCTGATGATCTTGGAATCCGCCGCCTGCTCCAGGATGTTGGCGCTCCAGCCGACCACCCGCGCCACACAGAAGGTCGGTGTGAACATCTCGCGGGGCAGCCCGCACTGCTCCATGACGACCCCGGCGTAGAACTCGACGTTGGTGTGCAGTTCCCGGCCGGGTTTGAGTTCGGCGAGCAGCGCCTCCACCCGCTCCTCCACCTCGACGGCGAAGTCGGCGAGCGGGCCGCCGAACCCCTGGGCGATCTCCCGCAGCATCCGCGAGCGCGGGTCCTCGGTGCGGTAGACGGGATGCCCGAAGCCCATGATCCGCTCCCCCGCGAGCACCCTCTCCCGTATCCACGGGTCAATACGGTCCGGTGTGCCGATCGCGTCGAGGGTGTCCAGCGCCCGGCTCGGCGCCCCGCCGTGCAGCGGCCCGGAGAGCGCGCCGACCGCGCCCACCAGACAGGCCGCCACATCGGCGCCGGTGGAGGCGATGACCCGGGCGGTGAAGGTGGAGGCATTGAAGCCGTGGTCGACGGTGGAGACGAGGTACTGCTCAACGGCGCGCGCCCGCTCCGGGTCCGGCTCCGAACCGGTGATCATATAGAGGTAGTTGGCCGCCGCGGGCAGGTCGTCACGCGGTTCGACCGGCTCCAGACCCTGGCCGATCCGGTACAGCGCGGCCAGCAGCGTGGGCACCACCGCGCAGGCGGTGAGTGTGTCGGCCACCCGGCGGTCCGCGCCGATGTCGTAGACCGGCCGGAAGCCCGAATCGGCGCCGAGCAGGGAGAGCGCGGTCCGCAACCCGGCCAGCGGGCCCGATCCGGCCCGGGCGATGGCGGGCAGCGCCTCCCGGACGGCATCCGGGAGCCTGCGCAGTCCGGCGGTACGGGCGGTGAACGCCGCACGCCGGTCGGCGTCCGGGAGTTCGCCGTGGACCATCAGGTACCAGACGTCCTCGAAGGTACGGAGCCGGGCCAGGTCGACCGCCGAGTACTGCCGGTAGTGGTAGAAGCCCTCGCGGCCCCGCACATCGCCCAGTTCGGTGTCCGTGACGACTACGCCCGCGAGCCCTCGTGGGGCGGTGATGGTGGTCATGGCTGTCCCCTCGGTCAGGCGCGCCCCGCCGGATGTGGGGCGTGGCGCGTTCCCTCTTCATTGATTCGACTGTCCATGATTGACTTTCATCCTGTCAATGTTGATTGAATCAATGTAAATACGGTGAACCCTATGAGCGATCAACCAGCGGCAGCGGAACCCCGGCGGCTGACCACCAGGGAGGCGGCCGACCGGCTCGGGGTGAAGCCCGAGACCGTGTACGCGTACGTCAGCCGGGGTCAGCTCGGCTCCCGCCGCGCACCGGGCGGCCGGGGCAGCACCTTCGACGCCGCCGAGGTCGAGGCGCTGGCCGCGCGCGGCGCACGGCGGGAGCCCCAGCCGTCCGGCACCGACCTCGCCTTCCGTACCGGTGTGACGCTGATCGACCCGGAGGCCGGCCGCTACTACTTCCGGGGGGTGGACGCGGCGGAACTCGCCGGACGGTACGGCTACGAGGAGGTGGCCGACTGGCTGTGGACCGGAACGCTCCGCCCCGGTGTGCGGTTCACCGCTCCCCCCGAGGCGCTGGCGGCCGGAGAGCGGGCGGTCGGGGCGCTGCCCGCGCACAGCACGGCGATGGACCGGCTGCGGGCCGCGGCCGTCGCTGCGTCGGCGGCCGATCCGCTGCGCTTCGACCTCGCGCCGGACGCCGTGCTCGGCACGGCGCGCGCCCTGATCCCCACGCTGGTGGGCTCACTGCCGGCAGAGGGCCCGCACGGCGAGGCCGAGAAGGCGGGGCTTGCCCCACGGCTCTGGTGCCGGCTCACCCCGCGCGCACCAGACGGCGACTCACTGGCCGTACTGGAGGCGGCACTTGTGCTGCTCATCGACCACGACCTGGCGGCTTCCACGCTGGCGGCCCGGGTCGCGGCGTCCGCCCGCGCCCATCCGTATGCGGTCGTCTCCGCGGGGCTCGGCGCCCTGGAGGGCCCCCTGCACGGCGCGGCCAGCGGACTGGCGCACCGGATGCTGGCGGAAGTGCTGGAGCGGGGCGGGGCGGCTCCGGTCGTCGCGGACCATCTGCGGGCCGGCCGCCGGGTCCCGGGGCTCGGCCACCGGCTGTACCGGGGCGAGGACCCGCGGGCCGCGGTGCTGTTCGCGCTGCTCGACAGGGTCCCGGCGGCCGCTCCCGCGCTCGCCGCTGCCCGCGACGTGGTGGCCACGACGGCCCGCCACACCGAACTGCACGCCAATGTCGATCTGGCGCTGGCCGTGCTCTCGGTGGCCTCCGGGATGCGCGCCGAGGCAGGAGAGGCGCTGTTCGCCGTGGCCAGAACGGCCGGCTGGATCGCCCACGCCCTGGAGGAGTACGCGGAACGGCCGCTGCGGCTGCGCCCCAGTGGCCAGTACAACGGCCCGCGCCCTCCCCTGCCCCTGCCCGCACCCTGAGCCGAGGGGTCAGGTCCGCAGCCAGACCGCCGTGTCCTGCGGCAGGCGCCCCCCTTCGTCCAGCGGGCCGCTGCTGAGGAGGGTGTCCGTGTGGCCGGGGAGCACCGCGGGCTCGGCGGCGAGGTTGACGACGCAGATCAGTCCTCCGGACCGGGCGAAGGCCAGGACCCCTTCGGCCGCGGGCAGCCAGGTCAGCGGCCCGTCGCCGAACCCGGCCGCCGTCCTGCGCAGCCCGAGCGCCGTGCGGTACAGCGAGAGCATCGAATCCGGGTCGGCCGCCTGGACCTCCGCCGCGTAACGGGTCCAGCCGTCCGGCTGCGGGAGCCACGGTTCGGCCGTGGGCGGTACCGCGGTCCAGGGCAGCGGCACCCGGCAGCCGTCGCGGCCCGGGTCGGTGCCGCCGGAGCGGAAGTGCATCGGGTCCTGGATCCGGTCCAGCGGGATCTCCACCTCGGGCAGCCCCAACTCCTCGCCCTGGTAGAGGTAGACGGATCCGGGCAGCGCCAGCGAGAGCAGGGCTGCGGCGCGTGCCCTGCGGGTTCCGAGCTCCAGATCGGTGGGGGTGCCGAAGACCTTGGCCGCGAAGTCGAAGCCGGTCTCCCGGCGGCCGTAACGGGTGACGGTCCGTGTCACGTCGTGGTTGCACAGCACCCAGGTCGCCGGAGCGCCGACCGGGGCGTGCTCGGCCAGGGTCTCCTCGATCGCGGTACGCAGCCCGGCGCTGTCCCAGGGACAGCTCAGGAAGTTGAAGTTGAAGGCCGTGTGCAGTTCGTCCGGGCGCAGATAGCGGGCGAAGCGTTCCGAGTCCGGCAGCCAGACCTCGCCGACGAAGACACCGCCGTACTCGTCGGCGACGGCCCGCCACGAGCGGTAGATGTCGTGGATCTCGTCCTGGTCGATGTACGGATGCCGGTCGCGCCCCTCCACGAAGTCGGGCAGCCCGTCCGCCTTGGTGAGCAGCGCGGCCGAGTCGATCCGTACGCCCGCGACGCCGCGCTCGAACCAGAAGCGCAGGATGTTCTCGTGCTCCTGGCGCACCACGGGGTGGGACCAGTTGAGGTCGGGCTGCTCGGGGGCGAAGAGATGGAGGTACCACTCGCCGTCCTCGACCCGGGTCCAGGTGGACCCGGCGAACTGGGACGGCCAGTCGTTGGGGGCCAGTTCCCCGTGCTCGCCCCGGCCCGGGCGGAAGTGGAAGAGTTCGCGCTCGGGGCTGCCGGGGCCGGCGGCGAGCGCGGCTCTGAACCAGGCGTGCTGGTCCGACACATGGTTGGGCACGATGTCGACGATGGTGAGGATGGACAGCTCACGTGCTTCCGCGATGAGCTTCTCGGCCTCGGCGAGGGTGCCGAAGGCGGGGTCGATACTGCGGTAGTCGGCCACGTCGTAACCGCCGTCCGCGAGCGGCGAGAGATACCAGGGCGTGAACCAGAGCGCGTCGACGCCCAGTTCGGCGAGGTACGGCAGTCTGCTGCGCACTCCCGCCAGATCGCCGGTTCCGTCACCGTCCGCGTCGGCGAAACTGCGTACGTACACCTGGTAGATGGCGGCGGAGCGCCACCAGTCTTCGGTGGCCTCGGGCGGAGGGATGGCTGCCACGTGACGGTCCTTTCGGGCAGGTGGGACTCCGCCGCCGGCCCCGGACAGCGGGGCGCCGGGAAGGGGCCGGCGGCGGAGCGCGGAGGGAGGAGGACGCACAGCGAGCGGTGGTACTGAGGCGGTGGCGGTGCCGCGGTGCTGGTGCCGGGGTGGTGGTGCCGGGGCGGTCGTCAGCCCTTCAGACTGCCCGCGGTCAGGCCGCTCATGATGTTGCGCTGGAAGATCAGGAAGATGATCAGCGTCGGCGCGGACGCCATGGCCAGCGCGGCGATGAGCCAGTTCTCGGGCACCCCCTGGGCCAGCGAGTAGATACCGACGTTGAGGGTCTGCTTGCCGGGGTCGGGCAGGGTGAGCATCGGCCAGAGGAAGTCCTTCCAGACGCCGACGACCGCGAAGATCGAGACGACTCCCAGAATGGGCCGGGAGATGGGCAGCACCACGGAGCGCAGGGTGCGCAGCGGGGATGCCCCGTCGATGGAGGCGGCGTCCAGCAGTTCCCGCGGGACCGAGTCGAAGAACCGCTTCAGCAGGAAGATGTTGAAGGCGTTCGTCACGGAGGGAAGCCAGATCACCCAGGGCGAGTTGAGCAGGTTGCGCTGGAAGAGCGGCACGTCGAGCACGGTGAGGTACTGCGGTACGACGAGCACGGTCGCCGGGATCATCAGCGTGGCCAGCATCATCCCGAGGATGGCCTTGCCGAAGACGGGTCTGAGCTTGGAGAGCGAGTAGGCCGCGGCGACGTCGAGGACCAGTTGGAAGGCGAGCGCCCCGAAGGCGTAGTAGAGGGTGTTGAGCAGCAGCTTGGACAGCTGCATCACATGCCAGGCCCTGGAGTAGTTGTCCGGGTGGAAGCTCCTGGGGAAGGCGGTGGGCGGTGACTGGGCGAACTCCTGCGCGGTCTTCAGCCCGCCGGTCACCATCCAGTAGAGCGGGCCGAGGAAGACCAGGGTGAAGAGGAGGACGACCAGGGTGAGGACACCCCAGTAGACGGCCTTTCCGCGGGGTCTGCCCAGTTGGGCGGGTGAGATCAGTGTGCGCTCTGCCATCGTCGTCGTACCCCTAGCTCTCGCTGTCGCGGCTCAGTCGGACGTACGCCGCCGAGAAACCGGCGAGCAGGACGAGCAGGACCAGGCCGAGTGCGGCGGCTCCGCCGTAGTTGTTGAAGTTGAAGGCGTACTGGTAGATGAGGTAGACGACGGTCGTCGTCGAACCCTCGGGTCCCGCCCCGTTGGTCAGCAGGAACGGTTCGGTGAAGACCTGCATCGTCGCGATGATCTGCATCAGCAGGAGCAGCGAGAGGATCAGCCGGGTCTGCGGGACGGTCACATGCCAGATCTTCCGCAGCAGCCCGGCGCCGTCCAGCTCCGCCGCCTCGTACAGCTCGCCCGGTATGCCCTGGAGGGCCGCGAGGTAGATCAGCGTCGCACCGCCCATGTTCATCCAGGTCGAGGCGATCACCACGGAGAGCATCGAGGTGCTGGTGGACTGGAGCCACTGCTGTTCGGGCAGGTGCAGGAAGTGCAGGATGCCGTTGAAGAGCCCGTAGCCCGGGTCGTAGAAGTACTTGAAGAGCAGGACGGACGCGACCGGCGGCAGCATCACGGGCAGGTAGACGAGGAGCCGCAAGTACCCCTGGGCGTGCCGGAATTCATTGATCACGATCGCGATGACGAACGGCACCAGGAAACCGAGCAGCAGCGCGAGACCGGTGAAGAGCAGGGTGTTGCGCCAGGCCTGCCAGAAGGCCGGGTCGTGGAAGACGTACTTCAGGTTGTCCAGGCCGACCCAGGTGGTCCTGCCCGCCTCGTTCTTCTGGAAGGCCAGCAGGAATTCCCTGACCATCGGGTACCAGGAGAAGAAGGCGAAGCAGAGGACGGCGCCGATCAGGAAGCCGTGTGCCGAGAGGTTGCGCCGCAGACTGCGGACGAAGACCTCGCGACGGGCCTGCGGCGGCGGGCCGTCGTGCTGCGGCGGCTGCACCGGCAGGCTGCTCGTGGACAGGGTGGGGGCCGACATCGTCTCTCCTTGGCGCCGGTTCTCCGGGTCTCGGTCTGGGCGGGGCCGGGACCGCTGGGTCCCGGCCCTTCGTGGTGCGGTGCCGGTACTGGTTCGCCGTGCGGTACTGGTACTAGTTCGCCAGGACCTGGTTGACCTGCTGTTCGGCGGTGGAGAGCAGGGAGTCGATGGAGGCGTTCTTGTTGGTCAGGACCCCGGACATCGCATCGTCGAGGACCTTGTAGATCTCCTGCGCCTTGGCCGGCTCGGCCTTCCCCTTGACGGGGTTCTCCATGAAGGGCCTGAAGTTCTCGACCGGCATGGTGGCGTTGTCGGTCCGGGACCGGAGGTCCTTGGCCTTGGTGTCGCCGGTCCAGAAGTTCGGCTGCGGCAGACCGACCGGCAGCTTGTCGGACTTCGAGCGGGCCCAGTCGAACTGCCCCTTGCCGGGGGTGAGCGTCTTGAAGTTGACCCAGGCGATGGCCGCCTTGATCTTGTCCGGGGAGCTGCCCGCCTTGATCATGTAGTCGTTGCCGCCGAAGAGCGTGGCATGCCCGCCGGGGATCGGCCCCATACCGTAGTCGGCGTACTTGGCGCCCAGTTGCTGGACCATGTACGTGAGGTCGTCGGGGGCCGCGAGGAACATCCCGAGCTTGTCGGTGGATATCTGCTTCTGCAGATCGCCCCACTTGAGCAGCTGGGTCTTGCCCATGCTGTCGTCGTCCCAGCGCATGGCCTTGAGGTTCGTCAGCACCTCCTTGCCGATGGCGTCGTTGAAGGCGGCCTTCCTGCCGTCCGGGGTGACGACGTCGCCACCGAGGCCGTACATCTCGGCGGTGAAGTGCCAGCCGCCCTGGTTGGTCGCGCTGTAGTCGCCGTAGCCCGCGATGCCGTGACCGAGACCGGCGATGGCCTTGGCGTCCTTGCGGACCTCGGCCCAGGTGACCGGCGGCCTGTCGGGGTCGAGACCGGCCTGCTTGAAGAGCTTGCGGTTGATCATCAAGCCCATCGTGTAGTTGCTGGTGGGCAGGCCGTAGGTCTTGCCGTCCTTCTTCAGGACGTTCATCACGTCCGGGTCGATACTGCCCAGCGCGGGAACGTTCTTCGCGTTCACATACGCCGATATGTCGGCGGCGCCGCCGTTGTCCAGCACCTGCTGGAGATCGGTGAAGTACGTGTAGAAGACGTCCGGCTGCGACTTCCCCTTGAGAGCGGCGGTGAAGCGTGTGGGCTCCTCGCACTGGCCGGGCGTGGACTTACCGTCGATCGTGACGTTCGGGTACTGCTTGTTGAACGCCTTGATGTCCTCCTTCCACTCGCGCAGCTCGGCGGCCTTCGCGGCCGGCGGCATACAGTCCATGGTCAGCGTGACCTTGGTCTTCGGGTCGAGCGGAGCGGACGGATCCGAACTCCCGCCGCCTGATCCGCTGCTGGTGTCGCTGCTGCTGGTGCCGCAGGCGGCCAGTGCGGTCAGGGCGAGCGCGGAGACGAGGGCAGCCGTCGCGGTACGGCGGTGGGTCGGGCGGAACCAGGTGCTTCTCATCGGTGGTCCCCTTGTGGGCAGGAGCGCTGGAAGCCCACAACTGCGTCGCTGTGGGGCGGCGCAAACTCAACCACCGACAACAGCACTCCGCAAGATGTCGCGCAGATTCCGCAAATTTTTGACAGTTACTGCTCCCCACTGCGCGACACCTGCGCCGTGGAACCGCGCACCACCAGTTCGGGCTCGAAGAGCAGCTCGTCCGATGAGACCGTATGGCCTCCGATCTGCACGGACAGCAGCTCGACCGCGGCGCGCCCCATCGCCTCGATGGGCTGGCGGACCGTGGTCAGCGGGGGTTCGGTGCAGTTCATGAAGGCCGAGTCGTCGTAGCCGACGATCGAGATGTCGCCGGGCACCGAGAGGCCCCGGCGGCGGGCGGCGCGCACCGCGCCGAGTGCGAGCGGGTCGCTCGCGCAGATGACTCCGGTGACCCCCTGGTCGAGCAGCCGGCCCGCCGCCGCGTGGCCGCCCTCCAGCGAGAACATCGCCCGTACGACCCGCTCGTCGGGGAGTTCGGCGCCCAGTTCGGCCGCGATCACCCGGGCGGCGTCGAGCTTGCGCAGCGACGGCACATGGTCACCGGGCCCGAGCACCAGGCCGATCCGCTCGTGACCGAGCGAGGCCAGATGGCGCCAGGCCTGCCCGAGGGCGACCGCGTCGTCGCAGGAGGCACCCGGGAAACCGAGGTCCGGCAGGGTCGCGTTGATCAGGACGACCGGAATCCTGCGGTCCGCGAGCACCTTGTAGTGCTCGTGCGGGGCGTCGAGCTGCTGGTAGAGACCGCCCGCGAAGACCACCCCCGACACCTGCTGCTCCAGCAGGAGTTCGACGTAGTCGGCCTCCGACACACCGCCCTTGGTCTGGGTGCAGAGCACGGGCGTCAGACCCTGCTGCGCGAGGGCGCCGCCGACCACTTCGGCGAAGGCCGGGAAGATCGGGTTCTGCAGCTCAGGGAGGACCAGGCCCACCAGCCGGGCGCGTTCACCGCGCAGCTGGGTGGGACGTTCGTACCCCAGCACGTCGAGTGCGGACAGAACAGCCTGCCGCGTCGCCTCGGAGACGCCGGGCCTGCCGTTGAGTACCCGGCTGACCGTGGCCTCACTGACCCCAACCTTCTGTGCCACCTGTGCAAGTCGTCGCGTCATGCGCGCAAGATTAGCGCAAAGGCCGCAAGCGGTTTGCGTACGGTGGGGAACTTCCGGTGGCCCCGCCCGCACTCTACGGTTCTGCCACATGAACAGCGGACAGCCCCGGAAACGCCGTATCGGACTGCCCCGGCGGGTGTTCTCGCAGGTGCTGCTGATGCAGCTGACCATCGCCGGCGGAGTGCTCGCCCTGGCAACCGGTCTCTTCCTGCGCCCGCTCGGCGCCCAGTTCGACGACCAGGCCATGCGCCGCGCCCTCGCGATCGCCGAGACTACCGCCTCGCCCCGGCTGGCGGCGGAGCTCCTCGCCTCCCGGCCGACGCCCGGCGGCCCGGTCCAGGCCGAGGCCGAACGCATCCGGCGTGCGACCCACGCGGAGTACATCGTGGTCATGGACGTACGCGGGATCCGCTGGTCGCACACCACCCGCTCGGAGATCGGCCGTCCGGTCTCGACAAGTGCCCGGCGACCGCTGTCGGGCCACGAGGTCATGCAGATCGACAGCGGCACCCTGGGCCGCTCCGCCCGGGGCAAGGTCCCCCTGCGCGACAGCCACCGCCGGATCGTCGGCGCGGTGTCGGTCGGCATCAGATACGACAGCGTGCGCGCGCATCTGCTCGCGATGATCCCGGGGCTCCTCGCGTACGCGGGCGGGGCACTCGCGGCGGGGGCGCTGGCCGCGTATCTGATCTCACGGCGGCTCCAGCGGCAGGTGCACGACCTTGCGTTCTCCGACATCTCGGCGCTGCTCGCCGAGCGTGAGGCGATGCTGCACGGCATCCGTGAAGGGGTCGTCGCGCTGGACGGCGGCGGCCGGATACGGCTCATGAACGACGAGGCCCAGCGCCTTCTGGACCTCGGCCCCGGGATCATCGGGCTCCCCCTCACCGAGGCGCTGGGCGAGGGGCGCACCACCGATGTGCTGGCAGGCCGCGTCACGGGCGAGGACCTGCTGGCGGTATGCGGCCGCCGCGTCCTGGTCGCCAACCGGATGCCCACCGACGACGGAGGCGCGGTGGCCACCCTCCGTGACCGGACCGAGCTGGAGCGGCTGGGCCGTGAACTCGACTCCACCCGCGGGCTGATCGACGCCCTGCGCGCCCAGGACCACGAGCACGCCAACCGGATGCACACGCTCCTCGGCCTCCTCGAACTGGAGATGCACGACGAGGCCGCGGAGTTCATCAGTGAGGTGGTCGGAGCACACCGCACCACCGCCGAGCAGATCACCGGGAAGATCCACGATCCGCTGCTGGCCGCCCTGCTGGTCGGCAAGGCGACGGTGGCGGCCGAGCGCGGGGTCGCCCTCCGTCTGACCCCGGAAACGCTGCTGCCGGACCGGCTGGTCGACCCGCAGGGGCTGGTGACGATCGTGGGCAATCTGGTGGACAACGCCCTGGATGCGGTGTCCGGTTCGGCCGGTGCGCGGGTGGAGGCCGAGCTGCTCGCCGAGGGCCATACGGCCGTCCTGCGTGTCTGTGACAGCGGAGCGGGGATACCGGAGGAACAGCGTGAACTGATCTTCACCGAGGGCTGGTCGACCAAGAAGCTCCCCGCGCACGGGAAGCGGGGTCTGGGCCTCCCGCTGGTCCGCAGACTCGCCGAACGGCAGGGCGGCAGCGCCCGGGTCGGTACCGGCCCGGACGGCGGCGCCGAGTTCACCGTCGTACTCCCGGAGGCGTTGGCCGGGCAACGGGCGGGGACCGCGCGGGAGGTGCGGGGCTGACGGACAGGAGCGGGACGAACGGGAGCCGGGCCGGGGCACGCTGCCGCTGTACGCGTGTCCCGGCCCGGCTCCGTACCGGCTCAGCCCCAGAAACCCTCGTGGACGGTACGGGCGGCGTCGACGGCGACCGGGCCGACGACCGGGAGGACCCGCTGGCCCGCTGCGAAGACATCACGGCAGGGCAGGGCCATGGTGGGGTTCTCCGGGTTGGCGCCGGTCATGGCGAGCAGCTGGTCCTCGCCGAGCGCGTAGACGACCCGGCCGATGTGGGACCAGTAGATCGCGCCGGAGCACATCGCACAGGGCTCGGTGCTGGTGTAGAGCGTGCAGGTGCGCAGGAACTCCGCGTCGTACGCGGCGCTGGACAGCCGCACCAGATTGGTCTCGGCGTGGCCGGTGGCATCGCGTTCGGTCGTGACAGTGTTCTCCGCCTCCAGCAGGACCGTGCCGTCGGGGCCGGCGAGCAGCGCGCCGAAGGGGTGGTTGCCCGCGGTGCGGGAGCGCTGGGCGATGGTGACCGCGGTGTGCAGGTGCTGTACGTCGAGGGCGGAGGCAGTCTCTGCGGGTGCCTGGGCGGTGCTCATGCGGGAATCTCCCTGGGATCGGGGTCGGGATTGGGGTTGGAGTCGGGATTGGGGTTGGGGTTGGAGTCGGTGTGCGGGCCGGGGTCGGGTTCGGTGGTGACGGACCTGTCCGTGCGGGGCGTACCGGTCGGCAGCGCCCGTACGAGCAGGAGATGGATGAGCCCGGCCGTGGCAAAGGCGACGGCCGCAGCGTAGGGGCCAAGTGCCGGATGGCTCCGGGCGAGGGGCCCGGTGAAGACACCGGGCTGGCTCATGAAGGGAACCGCCGCGGCGATACCGAGCAGCCAGGAGACGAACCCCGCCCCGAAACGGACGGGCCGCGCATCGGATGGCGCCCCGGCGAAGAACCGGTGCACGAGCATGACCGCGAGCCAGGGCGCGATCCAGTTGCCGAGCAGGATCAGGAAGTTCTGGAATGACTCCCAGTAGTCGCCCTGCCCTGCCGCCCAGCCGATGGCCGAGCCGATCGCACCGACGACCAGGACAGCCTGCCAGCGGGCCATCCGTACCCCGACGACCAGCCAGGCCATCGCGCCGGAGTAACAGTCCAGACAGCTGGAGGTGATGGTGGACACCCCCAGCGCCAGCATGGTGAGCGCCCCGAGTGTGGAAGGCAGGACGTTGTTGACCAGGTCGGTGGGGGTACCGACGAAGGTGAGCGTGCCGATCGCCGCGCCCAGGCTCGCGATCCACACCGAGCCGAGCAGCGCTCCTCCGAAGGCGTTGCCGAACAGTCTCCGCTGCGGAGTGCCGGCCGGCAGGTAGCGGGTGTAGTCGGCGGAGTACGAGGAGAAGCTGAGCGAGCGCGCGGCCTGGACGGCGACGGTGAGCGCGAACGCCCCCGCGAAGCCCAGCGGACCCGCCTTGTGTGCGTCGAACGACGAGCCCAGATCGCTCTTGGCGAATCCGTAGACGGAGACGCCGACGAAGAGAAGCGGCAGGACGACCGCCATCGCCTTCTGCACCAGGTGGATGAAGCCGTACCCGAGCAGAGCGATCAGCACCTGGCTGACCGTCACTATGGCGAAGGCCGGACCGAACCCGGCGCCCAGGAGGGACTGCAGGGCGAAGGAGCCGAGCACCGAGTTCACGGCGAACCAGGCGCACGCCTTGAAGAAGACCAGTACCGCGGGGACAGCGCTGCCGAGACGGCCGAGCGGAATACGTGACTGGACGAGCAGTCCCACTCCGGCCCGGGGGCCGAAGGTGGACATCGCACCGATCGCGGCGGCACCGATCGCGCTGCCGAGAACGATCGCCGCGAGGGCCTGCAGCCAGCCCAGCCCGAAGGCGGCGGTGGCGAGCAGACCACTGCTGAGGCTGGAGAACTGGACGTTGGAGCTGAACCAGAGGGTGAACGAAGCGCCGGATCCCCCCGTGCGTTCGGCGTCCGGGATCGGTTCGACCCCGGATGTCTCGACGGTGGTGGCGGCGCGGACGGTACGGGCGATGCAACCGTGCTGGGCCATGAGAGCCCCATTCCATCGATCATTGGATTCAGTCTGCCCCGACGGCGTGTCCGGGCAGTTGACGGGAGCACTGCAGCACCCGAAGTAGACCAGTGGCGGTGGCGGGCGGGGCAGGCTACGAGGGTGCGAAACCCTGGCCGGAAACAGCGCCCGGCTCCTACGATCGTCGGAGTAACCCAACGATCGGACCCCGCACATGAACGTCGCGGACCTGCTGGCCCTGCCCGGCCTGCGGCTCGAACTGCTCACCGGTGACACCGAAGCCCTCAGCCGTGAGCTGCGCTGGGTGTACACGACGGATCTGCTGGAGCCCGAGGCGTTCCTGACCGGTGGCGAACTGGTGCTGACCAGCGAGGGCTGGTACCGCGAGCCCGCCGACTGCGCCCTGTTCGCCGCCTCCCTCAGCGCGGGCGGCGCGGCCGCCGTCGTCGCCGGTGACCTGCTGCTCGGCGAGGTGCCGCCCGCCCTGGCCGAGGCGTGCGGCCGCCACGGCCTGCCGCTCCTGGCAGCCGCCGCCGAGGTGTCGTACAGCAGCCTGTCCCGCACCGTCATCGACCGCATCAACCATGAGCGCGGCCGGGAGCTGGGCGAGATGCTCGGCCGCCACCGGCGCCTCGTCCAGGCCCTGGTCGACGGCGCCGATCTCGGCGGGCTCACCGCCATGCTCGCCACCGAACTGGGCCGCGACTGCTGGGTCCTGTCACCTGCGGGACGCCTGCTCGCCGGGCCGCCGGCGGCACTGCCGGCCGGCAGCCGCGCGGCACTGAGCGCGGCCGCACAGCGCTCCGGCCGGCTTCCCGCGACGGTGACGGCCGACGCGTCCCGGCCGGGCTCCGCGGGGCCCGCCGACCGCCGGCCCGCTGCCGTCCGCTACACCGTTCTGCCGATCGGCCGGCGCGGCAGCGGCGGCGGGCACCTCGTGGTGGCCGGAGAGCTCCTGGCCTCCGATGAAGTGGAATCGGCCACCCAGACAGCCGAGTTGCTCGCCCTGGGCGGGGCCCGGCGCGACGAACGGCGCCGCACCGAGCAGCACTTCCTCACCGAACTGGTCGCACTCGTCGAGTCCGGAGCACCGGCCGCTGTGCTGACGCCCAGGCTGCGCGCCGCCGGCCTCGCGGTCCAGGGCCCTTACCTGGTCCTGACCGCCACCAGCCTGGGGAGCCTACGGCCCTGGGACCTGGCCGCCGACCTGGTCGAGAGCGCACTCGACCACGATCCGCAGGTCTGTGCGGTGGTCGCCGGGGACGGCCGCGGTCTCACCGTCCTCGTCTCACTCGGTGGGGTGATCCGCGACGACCTGAAGGTGGCGGAGCTGCTCCGCGAGCGCTTCGCCGTGCTCGCGGGTGCAACCGGAGACGGCCGGATCTCGTTCGGACTCAGCGGCACCGTATCCACTCCGGGCGGCCTGCTCCGGGCGCTGGAGGAAGCCCGGCACGCCGGGCACCTGGCCGGGCTGGGAGCGGAGCGGCTCTCCCTGGTCACCGCCCGCGACCTCGACTCCCACCTCCTTCTGCTCGCCGGAGTCCCGGTCGAGATCAGAAGGGCCTTCCGCAGACGGCTCCTCGGCCCCCTGGAGGAGTACGACCGCACCCACGGCGCGGAGTTCCTGCGCACGCTGGAGGTGTTCCTCGAGCACAACGGCGCCTGGCGTACGACAGCGGCCGAACTCCACATCCACGTCAGCACGCTGCACTACCGCATCGGCCGTGTCGAGCAGTTGACGGGCCGCGACCTCTCCCACGCCCGCGACCGGGTCGATCTGCACCTCGCCTGCGCCATCACCGACACGGCCCGCTCCGACGGCCCAGGGGGTCGCAGGCCGGGACGGCGCGGCGGGTACGGAGCCGGGGCGCCCTCCGGGAGGATGCCGGAAGCTTGAAGACGGGCTACTCCGCCGTCCGCGTGGCGCTCGGCTGCCACGACACCAGACCGTCCGTGGGGGTCCGGGCGCACCAGGCACGGAACTCGTCATAGGTGCGGACCCCGTGATCCAGGACCGCCCGGTAGACCCACACCCCTTGTGTCGCCTCGCCCCGCGCCGCCGCGTCCTCCTTGATGGAGAGGACGGCGTCGCGGGTCGAGTCGTCCAGGGCGGCGCGCACGGGGGCGACGAGGTCAGCCGCGCGGGGACCGGGGTGATCACTGGGGAGCCACCACATGTCGATCTTCCAGGTCTCGTCATGCGTGAACTCGTAGTCCAGTCGCCAGTACAGTCCCCGGTCCGGCAGATCGAGGGCGTTCGTGAAGCGAACTCTGCGTACCCCGGGCAGCTGCGCGCAGGCGGCGAGCACAGCGAACCCCTCGGCCACGGACGGAGCGGTGGAGTAGACCTCCATATCGATGTCGGGTTCCACCACCAGGTCAAGGGCGACGGATCCGACGAGCACGGGCGCGCCGAGCGGCCGCCACCGCTCGAACAGCCCGAGCCGGTCGAGGATCGTATGCGCGGTGGCCCGGCGCCGGCGGGCGCGATCCAGGCGTGTGTCTGGGATGTCCATGCAGAGACCCTGGATGTGGTGATCACGAGCGGCACAACGTCGTGCAGCCGCGCCCCCACCGGATCGAGCAGTGGCGCGCACGCGCGCCCCGCTACGACAGGACCACCGGGTCCTAGCGGGCCTTCTTCGCGAACTCCGTCGTATATGTCTTGGACAGATCAACCGTGGCGTTCTTGAGGTTGGGGTTGAAGGCCTTCAGCACCTTCTCGACCGTCTCGGGGCCGTTGGCCGGCATCACACCGTCCTTGGTGAACATCGGCAGCGTGGCCTTGATCGACTGTGCGTAGAGCCCCTTTCCGCCCTGTGCGTAGTCGGCCGGCATCTTGGCCGCGATCTCGTCGGGCGAGTGCGACGACATCCACTTCAGGGTCTTCACGAAAGCGTTGACCAGCTTCTGCACCGCGGGCTTGTGGCCGTCGACCCAGTCGGCGTTCATATAGAGGCTGGACGAGGGGTACGGTCCGCCGAGCGCCGCCTGCGAGCCCTCGGGGGTACGCATGTCGATGAGGACCTGGCCGAGCTTCTGGTCGACGATGTTCGCGACCGTCGGGTCGGTGGTCATCCCGCCCTGGATCGAGCCCTGTTTGAGCGCGGCGATGAACGTCTGCCCCGCGCCGACGGCGACCGGGGTGAAGTCGCCGCTCTGCCCGCCCGCACGGACCGCCAGATACTTGGTGAGGAAGTCGGTGGACGAACCGAGCCCGGTGACCCCCAGCTTCTTGCCCTTGAAGTCCTTGGGGCCGGTGAGCGACCCCGCGGCCTTGTTGGAGACCACCTCCACCTCACCGGGGGCATGCGAGAACTGCACCACCGATTCGACGTGCTTGCCCTTGGACTGAAGGTCGAGCGTGTGGTCGTAGAAACCGACGGTGCCCTGGACATCGCCGGAGACCAGCGCCGTCTCGGCCTGGACACCCGCGGGCTCGGTCAGCAGCGAGACGTCGAGGCCCTCGTCCTTGAAGTACCCGAGCCGCTGGGTGAGCATCACGGGCAGATAGATCACCTTGTCCAGACCGCCCACCATGATCTTGATCTTGCCGCCGTCCTTGCCGCCGCCCGGGGAGCCGCCGCCGCAGCCGGTGAGCGCGGTCAGCGCCAGCACACCCGTCACCGCGACTGCCGACACCCTGCTGATGCTGCGCATGTTCATCACGTCCCTGTGATCTGTACGGAATTACCAGGAGGTCAGTACGGAATTGCCGGAGGCCGGGCCCCGGAGGCACCGGGTCCGCAAAGCGGCCGACGGGGCTGCGCCGTCAGCGCTCGCTGCCCGTGTCCACCGGCCGCCACCGGAACAGCCGCCGCTCGGCGAAGGTCAGCAGCCCTTCGGTGATCAGCGCGACCACCGCAAGGATCACCATCGCCGCGTACACACCCGCGGCGTTGAAGGTGCCCTGCGACGCGGAGACCAGCAGTCCGAGGCCCTTGGTCGCACCGATGTACTCCCCGACGATCGCGCCGATGAGCGCGAAGCCGAAGCTGACATGGAGGCTGGTGAAGATCCAGGAGGTGGCGGAGGGGATGACCACCTGGAAGGTGACACGCCGGTTGCTGGCGCCGAGGATCCGGGCGTTGGCGACAAGGTTGCGGTCGACTTCCCTGGCGCCCTGGAAGGCGTTGAAGAAGACCGGGAAGAAGACCAGCACAACGGCGGACGCGACCTTCGAGGCGGGGCCGAGCCCGAACCAGATGAGGAAGACCGGCGCCAGCACGATGCGCGGAATGGCGTTGAGCACCTTGATGTACGGGCCGAGCACATCGGAGAGGAACCGGATCCGGCCCAGGGCGATACCCAGAACCACCCCTGCGACCACACCGATGATCCAGCCGAGCAGCGCCTCGTACATCGTGTACCAGATCTGCTCCCAGAGAGATCCCTGCGCGGTGCCGTGCAGCGCCCACTCCCGTATCTGGTCCCAGATCTTCGACGGCATCGAGAAGTTGAAGGGGTCGATCACCTTGGTGCGGGCCAGGATCTCCCAGAGGGCGACCACCGCGATCAGCAGCAGCACACGGCTCACGTACACCACCGCACGGCGGTTGCGTGCTGCCCGCCGGCGCTCCTCGGTCCTGCCGTTCCTCTTGTCGGATGCGGCCGCGGAGGCGGCGGACGACAGCGTGGTGGCAGCGGCGCCGGGCACGGGCTCGGTCTCAGGCGGCATCGGCGGCACCTCGCTCACGGGTGATACGGACTTCCTCGCCCAGCGAGGACCAGATCTCGCGGTAGATCTCGACGAACCGGGGCTCGAGGCGCACGGCTTCGACCTTGCGGGGCCTGGGCAGGTCGATCTCGAAGATCTGCTTGACGGTCGCCGGGCCCGCCGTCATCACCACCACCCGGTCGGCGAGCGCGATGGACTCCTCCAGATCGTGGGTGACGAAGACCACCGACGTACCGGTGCCCGCGCAGAGTTCGAGGAGTTCGTCCGACATCAGCGCCCTGGTCTGGACGTCGAGCGCGGAGAACGGCTCGTCCATCAGCAGGATTTCGGGGTCGTTGACAAAGGTGGCGGCGAGCGCGACCCGCTTGCGCTGGCCCCCGGAGAGCTGGTGCGGGTAGCGGTCCTCGAACGAGGAGAGACCGACGCGGGCCAGCCACTCACGGGCCTTCTCCCTGGCCTCCGCCTTCGGCGCGCCACGGAAGCGCGGGCCCGCCATCACATTGGACAGGACGGTCCGCCAGGGGAAGACGGCGTCCTGCTGGAAGACGAATCCGACCTTGTCGCCGATGCCGCGGACCGGCTCACCGGCCACCAGCACCTCACCGTCGGTGGGCTCCTCAAGGCCGCTGACCAGGGTCAGCGTGGTCGACTTGCCGCAGCCCGTGGGGCCGACCACGGCGACGAACTCACCGCGCTCGACGGTGAGGTCCACCTCCCGCACGGCGGTGTGCGGGACCCCCGACGGGGTGCGGAACACCTTGCTGGCGCCCCGCAGTTCGATGGCGGGGCTCGTGTCTGTGCTCATGGACCGGACCGTAGAGGTGGCACGCGGCAGAGCGGCAGCCTTGTGGGCGCAAGGCGGTCTTCTGCCTGCAGGAGACTGTTGTGCTCGTTTTGCGCGCGCTACAACTACGTGGTCAACAGGAACGGCTCAGACCGCCACGGACAGAGAGCGGCCCGATGATGGATGTACTGGTGGTCGATGACGACTTCCGTGTCGCTGAGATCAACGCTGCGTACGTGGCGAAGGTTCCCGGCTTCCGTGTCGCCGCCCGCGCGCACAGCGCCGCCCAGGCGATGGCGGCGCTGGAGCGCGAACCCATCGATCTGGTCCTGCTCGACCACTATCTGCCGGACGAAACAGGGCTGGCGCTGGTCCGGCGGATGCGGGAGCTGGGACACCACACCGACGTGATCATGGTGACGGCGGCCGCCGACGTGGCGACCGTGCAGGCCGCCATGCGCCACGGCGCCCTGCACTATCTGGTCAAACCGTTCACGTTCTCGGTGCTGCGGTCCCGGCTCGAAGGGTACGCGGCGCTGCGGCGCACCGTGAGCCGTGTCGGAGGCAGCGGAGAGTGCGCGGGGCAGGAACAGGTCGACCGGATCTTCGGCGCACTGCGGACCACCGGGCCGGCCGCTTCCTCGGGTTTGCCCAGCGGGCACTCCGTACCGACATCCGACCTGATCCGCGAGACCCTGACCGGCGCCCGGCAACCGCTGTCGGCGCACCAGGTGGCCGCGAGGACCGGGCTCAGCCGTTCCACGGCACAGCGCTATCTGCGCCAGCTCGAACAGACGGGGCGGCTCAGGCTGACGCTGAAGTACGGGGACACCGGGAGGCCCGAGCATCGTTACGCCTGGGCCGCACCCGGGTCAGACGGCCCCGGCACCGGTCAGTGACCGCACCTCCGTCTCGGCGTGCCGGGCCGCGTCGGGCGGCTCGGACGAGGTGACCGTACCGAGCCATCCCGCGAGGAAGCCGAGGGGGATGGAGACCAGCCCCGGATTCTCCAGCGGGAAGAACTGGAAGTCCACGCCGGGGAAGAGCGAGGTGGGGCTCCCGGAGACCACCGGCGAGAGAACCACCAGGACGATCGCCGGGACGAGCCCTCCGTACACGGACCAGACCGCACCGCGCGTGGTGAAGTTCCGCCAGAACAGCGAGAAGAGGAGCGCCGGGAGATTGGCCGATGCCGCGACAGCGAAAGCCAGCCCCACCAGGAACGCGACGTTCAGGTCCTTCGCCAGCAGGCTGAGCCCGATGGCCACGGCGCCGATACCGGCGGCCGCGACACGGGCCACGGCCACCTCGCTGCGCTGTTTCCCTCCGCTGCCGCGGGTGCCACGGCGTCTGAGCGTCGCATAGAGGTCGTGCGCGACGGAGGCCGACGAGGCCAGTGTGATCCCCGCGACGACGGCGAGGATGGTGGCGAAGGCGACCGCGGCGACCACGGCGAAGAGCACCGTGCCTCCGGTGGACTCGGCTCCCCCGCCCACCTCCAGTGCGAGCAGCGGTACCGCGGTGTTGCCCGCCGGGTTCGACGCCCGGACCTGGTCCGAGCCGACGAGCGCCGCCGCACCGAAGCCGAGCACGATCGTCATCAGATAGAAGCCGCCGATGAGACCGATCGACCAGACGACGGAGCGGCGGGCGGCGCGGGCAGTAGGCACGGTGTAGAAGCGCGACAGGATATGCGGCAGCCCGGCCGTTCCGAGGACCAGCGCCAGACCGAGACTGATGAAGTCGATACGGGAGGTCCAGTCCCCGCCGTACTTGAGCCCGGGTGCCAGAAACTTCATCCCGTGGCCACTACGGTGCGCGGCTGAGGTGAGCAGTTGGTTGAAGTCTCCGTGGAAACGCACCAGGACGAGCACCGTGAGCAGGATCGAACCCGTCATCAGCAGAATGGCCTTCACGATCTGGATCCAGGTGGTGGCCCGCATCCCGCCGAGCGTCACATAGATCACCATGAGGGCGCCGACACCGATCACGGTCCATGCCTGGGCCGCGCCGCTGTTCCCGCCCAGCAGGAGCGAGACGAGGCTGCCGGCGCCGACCATCTGCGCCACCAGGTACAGCACGGACACGGTGACCGACGAGGAGCCCACCGCGATCCTGACCGGGTGCTCACTCATCCGCGCCGCCACGACGTCGGCCAGCGTGAACCGGCCGCAGTTGCGGACCAGTTCGGCCACCAGGAGCAGCACGACCAGCCAGGCGACCAGAAAGCCGACCGAGTAGAGCATGCCGTCGTAACCGAAGAGCGCGATCAGTCCCGAGATACCGAGGAACGACGCGGCCGACATGTAGTCACCGGCGATGGCGAAACCGTTCTCCATCGGGGAGAAGAGCCGCCCGCCGACATAGAACTCCTCCGCGGACCCGCGGCGGTTACGGCTCACCCAGGTGGTGATCGCGAGGGTGACCGCGACAAAGACGCTGAACAGCAGCAGTGCCAGGGTCTGATGCTGCGAGGTGATCGTGTGGCTGCTCAACGGCTGATCCCTCGCGTCAGTTCTCGCGTCAGTTCCTGTGTGTCCCAGCGGAGGTCGAGCGCCGCCCGGTCCCTGCGCAGGCGGGCGTGGCGGGTGTAACCCCAGGTGAGCAGGAAAGTGGAGAGGAACTGCCCGAGACCTGCCAGCATCGCCACATTCACCGCTCCGGCCACCGGGCGGGCCATGAACCCCGGTGCGGCCGTGGCCATGACGACATAGGCGAGGTACCAGACGAAGAACGCGCACACCGCGGGGACGACGAACCTCCGGTAACGACTGCGCACTTCCTGGAAGGCCGCGCTGCTCTGGACCTCCAGATAGATATCGGCCGCACTGCGCCCCTGCTCCGGAGTCGGCTGCCCGGAGGCCGCCTGCCCGGGGCTCGACGGCGCCGAAGCCGCTTGTGCCGGGTTCGGCTGCACCGGGCCCGACTGTGCCGGGGGGTCCTGTGCCGGGCTCGACTGCACCGGGGCTGTCTGCGCCGGTACAGCCGCGGGAGCGCCGGCGCCGCCCGACTCGCCCCAGCCGGAGGCCAACGCGTCGTACCAGGGGTCGTCCAACCGCACCTCAGCGGCGTCGAGCCCGTCGTCCTTCTCCACCGAATACCCTCTCCCTGTGCGCGACTGCTTCAGCCGCGTGCCCAAGGATGGGTACTTCCGGGGGCGTCCGAACCCTTATCTCCCCCTCTTCACCCCTTTAGGTGATGGACGTGCCCGTTAGGTGATGGACGTGCCCGTTAGGTGATGGACGTGCCCGGTGGCATTGCGAGCCCGTGCCCGTACGCATACCGCACGGCCTGTGCCCGGTCGCGTATCCCGGTCTTGGCGAAGAGGTTGTTGATGTGCGTCTTCACAGTGGCCGGCGAGATGTGCAACGAGCGGGAGATCTCCACGTTGGAGAGCCCTTCCGCGATGAGCGCCAGGATCTCGGCCTCCCGGGGAGTAAGGCCGTCGGGCAGCTCGACCGCGGTCCGCGGGGCGGGCGCTGACGGCGCAGTGACCCGCTCGACGAGCAGCCGCTGCACACTCGGCGAGAGCCCCGCCTGCCCAGCCATGACGTCCTCGATGGCCCGGACGATCTCCTCGCCGCCCGCGTCCTTGGTGAGATATCCCCGCGCCCCGGCCTGCAGCGCGGGAAAGAGCGAGCCGTCATCGGAGAACGTCGTGAGCACCACGACCTGCGTGGACGGGTACTGCTCGCGGATACGACGGGTCGCTTCCACCCCGTCGCAGCGGGGCATCCGCAGATCCATCAGGACCACGTCGGGAGCGTGCTCGCCGACCAGCGCGACAGCCTCCACGCCGTCCCTCGCCGCGCCCACGACCTCGATGCCGGGCAGCAGCCCCAGCAGCATCACGATGCCCTCACGCACAACGGACTGGTCATCGGCAACCACCACCCGCGCCGTCATGCCGGCACCTTCAGCCGTACCAAGAAACCCTCCTCATCGGGCCCCGCCTCCAGCGTCCCGCCGAGCAGTTCGGCACGCTCCCGCATTCCGAGCAAACCGTATCCCGAGCCACTGACAGCGAGTTCATCCACCGGTCCCCCAGGCCCCGAGTCCTTTACTTCCAGGAGGATTTCGTCCGGCAGATACTCCAGCCGAAGCCGGACTTCGGCGCCCGGGGCGTGCTTGCGTACATTCGTCATCGCTTCCTGAGCCACCCGCCGCACAGCCTGCGAGGCCTCAGCGGGCAGCGGCCTGCGGTCCCCCGTCACGGCAAACCGCGAGCCTCCTGCCACCTCCTCCAGGAACTCCTCGACCGGCGTCATCTCACCCCGCAGCGCCGAGAGCGCCTGCCTGGTCTCGGCGAGCCCCTCCCTGGCCATCCCGCGCGCCGCCACCACGCGTTCCAGGATCTGGTCCCGCCCCGCATCACGCTCGATCAGCAACCTGGCTGCCTCCAGATGCACCATCTGCGCGGAGAGGCTGTGGGCGAGAACATCATGGATCTCCCGGGCGATCCTGGACCGCTCCGCAAGCGCCGCGGACTCGGCCTCGGCCACCCGGGCCGCCCGCTCCTGCTCCAGCAGCCGCTGAGCACCACCCCTGGCCTCCCCGTCGAGCCGCAGCACATATCCGACGAGAGCCAGCCCTGCGGTCGTCACGGCGACCGTCAGCAGCCGGTCGTCGCCCAGCAGCGCGTAGGCGCCGAAGGCCGCCGCCGTACAGGGCAGCCCCGCCATGAGCGGCAGCCGCTCCAGTGCGATGACGGCGCAGCCGCACCAGAGGACAGCAGCCGGGCCGGGAAATCTCGCCTGCTGCGCCAGCACGGCAACGCCCAGCAGGACGACGAGCAGTGCCACCGAGGACCACAGGCGATGTTCCAGACTGGCCCAGTAGAAGGCGCGGACCGCCGCGACGCAGACACCGATGGAGACCGCAGCGGCGGCCAGCACCCACGCGTCGTCGCCGATCCTCGTGAAGACGCTCCACAGGAGAGCGCCCAGGGCAACGAACCGGACAGCCCAGTTGAGCGAGCGCCGCGCGCCGGTCACGCCCACCCGGGAAAGAGCCTCCCGGGAGGGCCAGCTCGTCCAGGCGCCGGGCGTCATACGCGGTCCTTCCCTGCCCCTCCGGGCATCGCTGCGGCAGGGACACCGTACGACGGGTTGATGTGCCCGGCCCGCCAGGCGACCACCCCGGCCCGCACCAGCAGGGAGGACGCCAGGGCGAGCAGCATGGCTCCGGTCCCCAGGCTCACTCCCGCCAGGGCGCCGAGACCCGCGACCCCGAGCCGTACGAGCAGCCCCAGTATCCAGACGGCAGCCGTGGCTTTGGTGCCCCTGGTCCAGGTCGACCCGTCCGGCTCGCTCCATATCTTGGTGGTCCAGGCCCAGCCCGCACCCATGAGCAGCCCGGTCAGCAGTTGCACCCCGATCAGCAGGACGGACAGGGAACGGTGGTGCGCGTCGATCAGGCCGTGCTGGCGCAGGGCGACGAAGGCCAGAATGGCGGGCAGCAGCCACCAGCGCCTGTCGTGGTTGACCTGCTGGGGGCGGAACTGCCGCACGAGCACCAGCGCGATGACCGCGACAGCCACCACGACATCGGTGAGCGTGGACGCTGACATGAGTGCCTCCGGTGAGCGGGGAAGGTTGACGCCTTCGACGCTACGGAAACGTGCGGGTCAGCAGATCGGAGCAGAGGTGGACCCTGGGTGGAGCTTGCGGCTCCACCCAGGGGTGGAGGGCCCGAGGATGCGAGCCCCGCGCGGCGCACAGCGGAGCAGCGCACAGCAGAGCACAGCCGGCAGGAGGCTGGAGGCTCAGGCGTCGATCCGCGAGCGGTCCAGTGTCGCGGCCGAGCTGGTGATGAACTCCTTGCGGGGCGCGACCTCATTGCCCATCAACAGGTCGAAGACCTGCTCGGACGACTCCAGATCACCGATGTTGATGCGCCGCAGCGTACGGAACCGCGGATCCATGGTCGTCTCCGCCAGCTGGTCGGCGTCCATCTCACCCAGCCCCTTGTAGCGCTGGATCGAGTCCTTGAAGCGGATGTTCTTGCGCTGGAATTCCAGCAGCTTCTGCCGCAGCTCGTTGTCGGAGTACGTGTAGACGTACTTGTCCTGGCCCTTCTTGGGCTGGACCAGCTCGATGCGGTGCAGCGGCGGTACCGCGGCGAAGACCCGGCCCGCCTCGACCATGGGTCGCATGTACCGCTGGAAGAGCGTCAGCAGCAGGATGCGGATATGCGCGCCGTCCACGTCGGCGTCGACCAGCAGCACGATCTTGCCGTAACGAGCCGCGTCGATGTCGAAGGTCCGCCCGGAGCCTGCTCCTATGACCTGGATGATGGCGCCGCACTCGGCGTTCTTCAGCATGTCCGAGACCGACGCCTTCTGGACATTGAGGATCTTGCCCCGGATGGGCAGCAACGCCTGGAATTCGGAGTTCCGGGCGAGCTTGGCCGTACCGAGCGCGGAGTCCCCCTCGACGATGAAGAGCTCGCTGCGCCCCACGTCGTCGCTGCGGCAGTCGGCGAGCTTGGCCGGCAGCGAGGAGGACTCAAGAGCGGTCTTGCGACGCTGGGCGTCCTTGTGCTGGCGGGCGGCGATCCGGGTGCGGGCTGCAGCCACGGCCTTCTCGAGCACCGCACGGGCCTGCGCCTTGGAGTCGCGCTTGGTGGAGGTCAGGAAGGCCTTGAGTTCCTTGGCGACGACGTTGGACACGATCCGGCTGGCCGCCGACGTGCCGAGCACCTCCTTGGTCTGGCCCTCGAACTGCGGCTCGGCGAGGCGTACGGTCACGACCGCCGTCAGCCCCTCCAGCGCGTCGTCCTTCACCACGTCGTCCTCGGCCACCCGCAGGAGCTTCGCCGAGCGCAGCACCTCATTGACCGTCCTGGTCAGGGAGCGTTCGAAGCCCGACACATGCGTGCCGCCCTTGGGCGTCGCGATGATGTTGACGAAGGACCTGACCGTGGTGTCGTAGCCGGTACCCCAGCGGAGCGCGATGTCCACTCCCAGATCGCGGGTGACCTCCGTCGGGGTCATATGACCGCGGTCGTCCAGGACCGGGACGGTCTCCTTGAAGGTGCCCTGCCCGGACAGCCGCTGCACGTCGCAGACGGCCTTGTCCTGAGCGAGGTACTCGCAGAACTCGCTGATGCCGCCGTCGAAGCGGAAGGTCTCCTCGGTCTTCCCCGCGCCATCGAGACCGCGCTCGTCGCGCACCACGAGGGTCAGCCCGGGGACCAGGAAGGCTGTCTGCCTGGCCCGCTGGTGCAGATGGTCCAGGGAGAGCTTGGCGTCCTTGAGGAAGATCTGCCGGTCCGCCCAGTACCGGACCCGGGTGCCCGTCCTGGTCTTGGGCACGCGCTTGCCCTTCAGCAGCCCGTTGGCCGGGTCGAAGGGGCTGTCGGGGCCCGACTCGGTGAAGATCCCGGGAACGCCGCGGCGGAAGCTGATGGAGTGGGTGGCGCTGCCGCGGTCGACCTCGACGTCCAGCCGGGCGGAGAGAGCGTTGACGACGGAGGCACCGACGCCGTGCAGCCCGCCGGAGGCCGCGTACGAGCCGCCACCGAACTTTCCGCCCGCGTGCAGCTTGGTCATCACGACCTCGACGCCGGAGAGCCCGGTCTTGGGCTCGACGTCGACCGGGATGCCCCGGCCGTTGTCCCGGACCTCGACGGAACCGTCCTCGTGGAGGATCACATCGATGTGGTCGCAGTAGCCGCCGAGAGCCTCGTCGACCGAGTTGTCGATGATCTCCCAGAGGCAGTGCATCAGACCGCGGCTGTCGGTGGACCCGATGTACATACCGGGCCGCTTGCGGACCGCTTCGAGCCCTTCGAGTACGAGCAGGTGCCGCGCAGTGTAGTTGGAGCCATCACGGTCTGCACCGCTCAGCAGCGCAGTGGAAGGCACGGACATATCGGCGGTCACGCGGTTCGCTCCTCGCTGAATTTATTTTCGGGCCCCATGGGTATGGCCCGGGCGTCGGTCGCCCGTCAGAGCCTACCGAGCCCTGGTAGAGCCGTTGTTACGCCACCCTAGAAGAGTCCGGCGCCAAACCCGCACCGTACACCTGTTCGATAGCTGGATGGAGTGAAGCCCACATCACGTTCCCTTCCAGGCATGAACCATTTAGGCTCCGGGCACGTCCTCATCAACAACCGGCAGCCAGCCGGGAGGATCCACCGAAGACAAGCAACGCGAAACCGTAAAGCCACCGCAATACGGCTTATTCGCCGCCACCCGGCAGCAGACAGCCACCTTGAACAGAAAGTTTCAAGGAAAAGCCACGAGCGGGAACGTTTTGGGCCTGGTTGGATGTTGACCCTGGTACGACAGCTCGTCGAGCTAGAGAAGAGGCGACGTGACTACTGTTCTGACCCCCGCGAGCCCGCTGACGGCCGCTGACCGCTGCGACCGATGCGGCGCCCAGGCATACCTGCGCGTTGTCCTCACCAGCGGTGGCGAACTGCTCTTCTGCGCCCACCACGGTCGCAAGTTCGAGCCAGAACTCAAGAAGATCGCCGCGGACATCCAGGATGAGACGGATCGCCTGACGGCCGTCCCGAACCATTCCGACGAAGAGGACCGCTGACACCTCGCACCCACGACGAGCCAAGGACCGGTATCAGCCCGGTCGACGGGCGGCCCCGCCTGCACCCACAGGAGAGGCCGCCCGTTCTCATGCCCGGCCCCGGGGGGCGTCAGGCGGGCCCTGAAGCCCCCCGGCACCACTCCTGGCCGCGGTGCCGGGCACGCACGCCCAGTGCCGGAGACCGATACCCCCTGATACCCCCGGCGCGCCATCACGCCGTCGTCACACGCCCGGCCGATGGCCCTGCAGACCCGGCACCGGCAGGGCAGACCTTGCGGGGCATGTGCATCGGGCTCATCCGACGCATGCCGTCAGCCGCGTGGCATCAGCCGTGGGACGCCACAGCCTGTGCCATCGCCGACATCCGTGTGTAGACACCCGGGCTCTTCGCCCGGCCGCAGCCCGCACCCCACGAAACCAGCCCGATGAGCCGACCCCGGGCTACCAGCGGCCCCCCGCTGTCGCCCTGGCACGCATCGTGGCCCCCTTCGGGCTCACCGGCACACAGCATGGTTGCCGCCTGGAAAGTACCGCTCGATGACCCGGGGTACGCGGACGCACACTGCGCGTCGGGCAGTACCGAAACATGGGAGGCGTGCAGCCCGGAGGGGTAGTCGCCGGTGCCGGCGGTGTCGCCCCAGCCGTAGACGGTCGCATCCGTTCCGGGCTCCTCGGCCGGATCGTGCGGATCGGCGATCCTGATCGCGTACGGGCGGGGAAGCGCCCGGGAAAGGGTCAGCACGGCGAGATCGGCCGCATTGCTGACCCGGTCGTACCGGGGGTCGGTCCAGGTGGACCGCACCCGGATCTCCTGACCCGCCGACGTACGCAGGTCGCTGCGGCCCGCGACGACCGACAGATCACGCACTTGGCCCAGCGGAGCGCCCAGCACTTCCCGGCTCAGACAGTGGGCCGCCGTCACCACCTCGCGCGGTGACACCGCCACTCCCCCGCAGAACTGGCCCGCCCGGCCCGACCCGAAGCGCTCACGACTGGCCACAGCGACCACCCAGGGGCTGTCGGCCACCGACACCCCCTGGCCACCGATCACCGTCACCCGCCCTGCGGCGGACGCGGGAGCGGACACGCCCAGTGGCAGCGCGGCCGCGGTCAGCGCCAGCACGCCGGTCAGTGCTCGGACGATAGGACGACACATACGACTTCCTGACTCTCCAGTGAACTTGTCTCACTCAGAGTGAATCAGCCCCATGGCGCATACACCCACACCGAAAACACACACCGGACCCGAAACGCAGAGCGGGCCCGCATCTCTCGTCACGGAGAGACACGAGCCCGCATCAGTACGTCCTGCGGCTCGCTGGACTAGTCGAGGTAGTCGCGCAGCACCTGCGAACGCGACGGATGACGCAGCTTCGACATGGTCTTCGACTCGATCTGACGAATACGCTCACGCGTCACGCCGTAGACCTTGCCGATCTCGTCCAGCGTCTTCGGCTGACCGTCGGTGAGACCGAAGCGCATGGAGACCACGCCCGCCTCACGCTCGGAGAGCGTGTCCAGGACCGAGTGCAGCTGCTCCTGGAGAAGTGTGAAGCTGACCGCATCGGCCGGGACGACCGCCTCGGAGTCCTCGATGAGGTCACCGAACTCGCTGTCCCCGTCCTCACCCAGGGGGGTGTGCAGGGAGATCGGCTCGCGCCCGTACTTCTGGACCTCGATGACCTTCTCAGGGGTCATGTCGAGTTCCTTGGCCAGCTCCTCCGGAGTGGGCTCGCGGCCCAGGTCCTGGAGCATCTGACGCTGGACGCGTGCGAGCTTGTTGATGACCTCGACCATGTGCACCGGAATACGGATGGTGCGGGCCTGGTCGGCCATGGCGCGGGTGATCGCCTGCCGGATCCACCAGGTGGCGTACGTGGAGAACTTGTAGCCCTTGGTGTAGTCGAACTTCTCGACCGCACGGATCAGACCGAGGTTGCCCTCCTGGATCAGGTCCAGGAAGAGCATGCCGCGGCCCGTGTAGCGCTTGGCGAGCGAGACGACCAGACGGAGGTTGGCCTCAAGCAGGTGGTTCTTGGCCCGGCGGCCGTCCTCCGCGATGATCTCCAGCTCACGCTTGAGCTTCGGCGCGAGCTTGTCGGCATTGGCCAGCCTGTCCTCGGCGAAGAGGCCGGCCTCGATGCGCTTGGCGAGCTCGACCTCCTGCTCCGCGTTGAGGAGCGGGACCTTGCCGATCTGCTTCAGATAGTCCTTGACGGGGTCGGCGGTGGCACCGGCGACAGCGACCTGCTGCGCGGGCGCGTCGTCCTCGTCGTCGTCCGAGAGAACGAAGCCCTTGGCTTCGCCGCCCTCTTCCTCCTCCTCGCCGGACTTGGCGACCGGGGTCTCCTCGGCTGCCTCATCACCGTCGTGGAGTTCGTCGGCGTCCTTCTTGGAGGCGGTCTTCTTCGCCGCGGTCTTCTTGACCGCCGTCTTCTTCGCGGTGGTCTTCTTGGCAGCGGCCTTCTTGGCGGCAGCCTTCTTCGCGGGCTCGGCATCGTCGGCCACAGCGTCCACACTGTCGGCAGCAGGAGCGGCAGTGGCCGCCACAGTCCTCGCCGCGGTCGCCTTGACCGCAACAGTCCTGGTGGCGGTGCGCTTCACCGGGCTCTTCGCTGCGACGCTCTTGCGGGGGCGCTTCGGCGACTCCGCGGCACTGACCATCAGAGTCACACCCTCTTCCTCGAGGATCTGGTTGAGGCTGCGCAGAACGTTCTTCCACTGGGTGGCCGGAATCTGGTCAGCCTCGAAGGCCCGGCGTACATCGTCGCCGGCGATCTGCCCATCAGCCTTTCCCCGCTCGATGAGCGCCATGACAGACTCGGACTCGGCGATCTCCGGCGGGAGAGTACGGGATGTGCTGGCCGACACGAACAACCTCTCGAAACGATGGAAACGGCTTCCGGCTCCGCCCTTGACGGGCCTGGAACCGACGACCGCCGGCTGGGGATGTACCGACGGCGCGGGCTGAGCTTCGGAGCTGTACAGCGCCGCCAACGACGCCTGCATTCCCTCTTCGGCTACCACCTCTTAGGTCATCGCGCTGTCTCAAAGAGTGTTACGCCCAATCCGCGTGGCCCGAGTCACACCCTATTAGCGACATACGACTCCCCAAGGGACGCATACCCACAATTATGCCGCCGGACCCTCCGGGGATCCGGCGGCACCGGTTTCCGGCCCGCGCCCCGGCCGCAGCGCGCGCTCAATGCACACGCGGCGCGGGAACGACGCGCTCCACCTCCGGGTGGACGGTCAGCAGTTGACGCATGGCGGCCTCCGCGGCCTGCGGGTCGTTCGCGGCGAGCGCGTCGGCGATACGCGCGTGCTGAACGAGAGCGACCTCGGTGGGCCGGTCACACCCCGTGACGGGACCGCCGGAGACCTGGAGGGCGCCCGAGACAATGCCCGAGAGGTGCTCCAGCATGCGGTTGCCCGCGAGCTGGATCAGCAGGGCGTGGAACTCGGCATCGGCACGGGAGAAAGTGACCGCATCGCCCTGAGCCAGAGCGTGGCTCATGATCTCGACCATGTCCGCGAGACGCTGCTGCATGTCCTCGCGCCCATGCCCTGCCGCCAGGCGCGCGGCCAGCGGCTCGATCGTCCAGCGCAGCTCGCTCAGTTCCCGCCGCTGGTCGTCACGCTGCGGTCCGAATGCCCGCCATTCGATGATGTCCGGGTCGAGCAGGTTCCAGTCACTGACCGGCCTGACCCGGGTTCCCACATTGGGGCGGGCGCTGACCAGGCCCTTGGCCTCCAGGACACGCAACGACTCCCGCACAACCGTGCGGGACACCTCGAAACGCTGGCCGATCTCCTCGGGAACCAGCGGGCGGTCGGCACCGAGGTCGCCGGAGACAATCATCTGGCCGAGCTGCTGAACCAGCTGGCCGTGCAGTCCGCGGCCGCGGCTGCCGGTAGCCCGCCGACCAGCCCTGGCCATCTCGGCGTCGCCGCCCCAGGAAGGAGTTCCGGCACGCCCGGCACCGGGCGCCTCTGCGTACGGATAGCGGTCGAGTTCACCCGAGCCTGCGAGGCCGGACTCGGCAGAGCGGGCGTTGGTCATCATGGAGTGCGCAAGGGTAGTCACGCATCCTTTGTCGGCGTGCCTCGGGCGCCCCTTGAGGTCTTTGGTGAAAAGCACACGAAAGGGTGATCATCGACCTCCCTGCAATTGACGCCTTATCGGAAAGAACCAGGCATTATCCCAGGAGTTGCTTTCAAGGCGTCGCGAAGCGGGCCAGGAAGGTCACCAACGAGCTCTGCCCCAAAGGCCCGTGAGCAGATATGCGCAGAGCAGAGCGGTGAGCGACAGGGCCAGGGCCGTACCTACGGGCTGCACCAGGAGGCGGAGAACCGCGATCAGCCACCGGTCCGCTTCGTGGGGCCAGCCCCAGGCGAGTTCACGGAGCTTGGCGGAGAGCCCGGTGACAGAGCGGGCGGCCGGTGCCGCCAGCGCCGCCTGTACCAGCGGTACGACGGCAACGGGGACGGACAGAACGGCGGCCAGCCCGGCGGTCGTACTCCTGAAGACACCCGCACCCAGCAGCCCCGCCCAGGCACAGCCGACCGCCAGCCCCGCCCAACCCACGACCAGCGAGAGCCAGTTGTGTGGAACACCGGCCAAGTCACCGCCGTACACGAGGCGGAGAATTCCCGCGTCCGCAGCGGCAGTGAGCAGCGCGAGCAGAAGGGCTGCCGCACCCGAGACGGCGAGTTTGGCGGCCAGCAGGCCGAATCGTCTCGGAACAATGCCATGGACCACGGCTAGCGCCGGATACCGGAATTCCTCGCCGAACGCGAGAGCGCCGAGCAGCCCGGCCGCACAGGCCGCGGGCGGCAACGGAAGCAGATCGGGCCACGCGATCAGAAGATGAGGGATGGGAGTCTGCCCAGCCCTGGCAAGCACCAGCGAAAGGACGACGGAAGCGGCCAGGGCGACACCCACGACGAGAAGCGCCGTCCGGACGCCGAAGACACGGCGCAGCTCATAGCGCAGCGGCCTGACCGGCCCCCTGAGCGGGAGCGGGGTGATCACCGGCTGCTGTTCGGAGAGTTCGGACCGGGCCGCGATCAGCGACTGGAGCTCGGGGAGCCCGGACCGGGCCGCGAGTACGGGGTCATCGGTGGCGGGCTCCGCCGGGCCGAAGGGCCCCTGCCCGTAGGGCGACGGGTCGCGGAAGGAGCCGTCGGGACCGGGCTCCACGAGGGAGCGGTCGCGGACCGGGGAGAGTTCGGTTGCGGGTCGGGCAGATGCGGAACCCGGGATACCGGCGACCGGGGAGGTTTCACCCCCTGGCCCCATGTCGCCTGTCTCATCGGCGAGCTGATGGATCAGAACTCCGTGCCTGAACGCCGTCTCGCCGACCTCGGCGCAACTGCTGCCGTAGACAGAGAGCCTGCTGCCGCTCTCCGTGACGACTTCGACAGAGCGGTGCCCTTCGCGGGCCTCCCGGCCGAGCAGTCCGGAAAGGCGTGCAGTGTGGGGTGTGCGCACGGCGACCCGGGGGCGGAGCCGGGTGCGGGCGAACTCGGCACCCTCCTGGTCCGCCACGAGCCGTCCGGCTTCGATGGTGACCACATGGTCGGCGGTACGGGCCGCCGCCTTGGGGTCACTCGTCGTGTACAGAACCGTGCCGCCCTGGGCCGCATGGTCGCGCACCACCCCGAAGAGCCAGTTGCTGTCCTGCGGCGAAAGTCCCGCGACGGGTTCGTCGAGGACGAGTGTCTGCGGATCCGCGAGCAGAGCCACCGCGAGGCCGAGCCTGCGGTCCATCCCGCGGGAGAGCGTGCCGAGCTGCTGCTCCGCGAGGCCGACGAGATCCACGCATTCGAGCAGTTCGCCGACGCGCGAGACAGGCACCCCCGTCGCGGCGCAGAGCATGCGCAGTTGCCCACGTACGGTACGTGCGGGATGTCCGGGCACATCACCGAGCAGGGTTCCCACTTCGGCAGCCGGACGCGCGATCCGGTGCAGCGGAAGACCCCGGAAATAGGTGATGCCACGGCCCCGGTCGAGCTCGAGCATCAGCCGCAGGGCGGTTGTCTTGCCGGCACCCGGAGCGCCGAGAAGTGCGGTGACCCGGCCGGCCTCGGCCTCGAAG
Source organism: Streptomyces sp. NPDC059398 (assembly GCF_042751845.1). Taxonomy (NCBI): domain Bacteria; kingdom Bacillati; phylum Actinomycetota; class Actinomycetes; order Kitasatosporales; family Streptomycetaceae; genus Streptomyces; species Streptomyces sp. NPDC059398. Next base: position 58,294 of record NZ_JBHYWP010000021.1, read on the forward strand.
GTCAGATCGTCCACGGCGGGCGGCAGGTCCCGGCGGGGGTGGCTGGTGAGTCCGATGGCCTGGAGCATCGCTTCTCTCGCGGGTAGCAGGGCCGCCGGGCGGCTTGGGCGGCTACCGAAGCAAGATAACGCTACATTCAGGACTTTTGGTGCAGCACGGCAGCGGTTCTCAAACCTCTGGGCGAAGCATCGGGGGGTTGAGCAGGGTCGCACCTCCTGCTCTGAACAATTGCGCGGGCCGGCCGCCCTGGCGGGTCGTCGTACCGCCCGAGGGAACCAGGAAGCCCGGTGTACCGGTCACCTTGCGGTGGAAGTTACGGGGGTCGAGGACGACGCCCCATACCGCCTCGTACACCCGGCGGAGCTCCCCGACCGTGAACTCCTGAGGGCAGAAGGCGGTGGCCAGCGAGGAGTACTCGATCTTCGACCTGGCCCTCTCGACACCGTCGGCGAGGATCCGCGCATGGTCGAAGGCGAGGGGCTCGGGCGGCTCGGCAGCCCTCGCGGAAGTGCCCTCCTGCCCCAGCAGCACCTCCACAGGGGCCCACCGGGCACTGTGCGCGTCACCACCGGCCCGGGGCGCGGGCAGATCGGGCGCGAGTGCCAGATGGGCCACGCTGACCACCCTCATACGGGGGTCGCGTCCCGGGTCGCCGTAGGTGCCCAGTTGTTCGAGGTGCGCGCCGTTACCAGGAGCCGGGACCGGCGCCGAGGGACCCAGGGCGCAGAGTCCGGTCTCCTCCGCCAGTTCCCGTGCGGCGGCCGCGCCGAGGTCCTCGTCGGTCTTGACGAAGCCACCGGGCAGCGCCCACCGGCCCTGGAAGGGCGGCTCCCCACGGCGTACGGCCAGTGCGCACAGCGCATGGCTCCGCACCGTGAGCACGACCAGATCGACGGTGACGGCGAAGGGCGGAAAGGCCGACGGGTCGTAGGGCGACATGGAGTGATCATAGTCGTCTCTCTGACGATAAACACGCCCTTCGACATCCACGGTGCACTCCGATTCTCGTCTGCTCCTGCACTCCTCCCGCCCGTTCACAGCCCCAGTTGGAGTCCGGCAGCGGCTTCTTCGACCATCCCCAGTCCCAGTCTGCTGACGCGCACCGAAAAGGGCTCCTCTGTCACCCGTAGCCCCGACAACCGGATGGCGCCGAGCGGAGCACTGCTCATAGGCCGGAGCGCGACCGTCCCCGCCGGGGCATCAGGACGGATACCGACGAGGCTTGTGAGCAGATGGATCCCGGCGGCAGCGGACACGGCTGCCGGGCGGCAGGCCGCCGGGTGCGGCAGGGGAACACCGCCCTCGGTCCGCTGCACCCCCGCGTACATCTCCGGAAGCCGGTGGTCGAAGGCGTCGGCCGCGGCGAGCGCCCCGCCGAGCAGCGAGACAGCCTCTTTCTCGAATCCCGATGCCGCCAGCCCCGCCACCGCGAGAGCCGTCTCCTGCGCACGCACCGCACCACCGCGGTGCCCGAACGGGTTGTATCCCTGTTCCCTGGCGCCGAGGCTGCGGAGTCCCCAGCCCGAATCCATCGCGGGGCCGCCCAGCAGTCTGGCAACCTGCTCGGTCCGCACCTTGTCCAGCAGCCCGTTCGCGCGGCTTCCACCGCCCAGCAGTCCCGTGTCCAGAAGATGAGCCGCTCCGGCACTCAGATGCGGAACCAGCTGACCATCGCGAGTGCGCGCGGCCGCGGGTCTGCCCCCCGAACGGTCCTCGATCCAGAACACCTGCCGGAACCTGCTCCGGAGCCTGCCGGCCCATTCCCGCCAGGCGTCCGCCCCCGGGCTGCCGCACTCGTCGAACAGCTCGGCCGCGAGCACTGCGGCGCGATGGGCATGCGCCTGCGTCTCCGCACGCTGCAGGCCCCCAGCTCCGGCCTCACCGAGCAGGCCCTCCTCGTCCACCGCCGTGCGGAGCCACGCAAGACAGCGCTCGGCCGCAGGGAGCAGGGCCGCCACCTCCCGCTCCGCCAGGCCCCAGCGCCTGGCCTCCGCCAGCAGCACGGGAAAGAGCAGCGTCGCCTCCACCCCGGTACAGCTGGGTGGCAGATGGGGCCCCGCATCCCTGAGAGGGCCAGGGATGCGTCCGGCTTCAGGCCCGCTTCCCCCGAGCTGCGTGCGCGCAAGGCTGCGCAGCGCGGCGGCGGCCAGACGAGTCCCGAGGGGAAGCGTCATACGGGCGGTCCAGAGGATCTCGGCAGGCGCGAACCCGCAGCGCCATGGCACGCCCGCCACCGGGTAGATGTCTGCGGGGTGGCTGCGGTCGTGGACCAGCAACGCGCGCAGATCATCCAGACTGGCGCGCATCAGCGCCCCTACCCGCGAGTCGTCGCCGTCCGCACTCGCCGGGTGCGCCGCACCCCCCAGCAGAGAACTCGCCGGGCGGGACGGGGCATTCGTATGGATCCGGAGTTCGATCTCTCTGGATTCTCCCGGAGACAGTTCCAGCTCCCATCTGAGCAGTCCCGTAGCCGCGAACGCGTCCTGCGGTGGAGGGCTTGCGGTGACGATGGCATGGCTCCCTTCTTCCGCCCAGCGCAGACCGGCTCCATGGACGCTGGCGGGCAGTTCCGCTCCCGGGGAACCCGCGGCGACGGCTCCCAGGAATGCCAGGTCCGTGCCGAGAGCGATCTCCACCGGCACCCGAAGGGGCCGGTCCGATGCGCTGCGCAGCGTGATCCGCTCGATGCCATCGGCGGAGCGCAGGCGCTCCACGAGCAGTTCGGGGTCGGGCCCCGCCGCGCCGGGCGGGCGCACCACGGCGACGAACCGGGCGCGGCCGGCTCCGGTCAACCCGCCCCGGACGGCGACCGGTTCGCGTCCGGACACCCGGAGATGACAGCGGGAGAGGAGTCGTCGCCCCGACTGGTAGAACCCGTCGAAGCCCTGGCCGGTGAGCTGTCCGTGTTCAGGTGAGATGACAAGTCCGGGCAGCCCCACGCAGATCAACGCGTTGTGCACGGAGGGGAGTTCGGGCCTTCGGCGCGATACAGCCGCCGCCTGCCCCAGGGCGGGCGGCGCAGAAGAACGTTCCCCGGCTGCCCCGCTGGTTCCTGAAGGGACGCTGAGAGCCATCTTCCGCCTCCTGAGCGCTGCGACCGGTCGCGGCGGAGCCTCCGGCGCGGGCCGCCGCGCACCACCACCCGAATGAACGGCGCCGGACACGGCCGGGTCACGCCCGTACCTGTGTCCCGCTCTCATCGTCCGGTCCTCGTCCCACGCTGACCGCTGCGACGGCGCGAACGCCCCCGGCCGGCCGGTGCCCCCGGGCGGCTGGTCCCGGGAGGGGGGTCCTGGCGGGCTCCTGGTGGCTTGGGGGCTGCGCTCCTCCCGCTCTGCGGGGGTGGATTCCCCGTAGCGAGCCGGTCGCTCCGCTCGCGGCGCAGACAGTGCCGGAGCGCCTCGGGATCGAGACCTTCGTTGCATGCCTGGTGAAGCAGCCGCGCGAAGACGTACTCGGAGTCGAGGGCGAGTGCGCGGCCCAAGGCCACCCGGGCGCTCGGTTCATCCCCTGTCGACCAGGCCACCCAGCCTGCCAGGGTCAGTGGCGCCGCGGCGTATTCGGCATACGGTCCGACACAACGGCGCGCCAGCGCCCGCCACAGGCGCAACACCGATCCGGCGGACGGCCCTTCCATCCACTCGGCTGCGCGATCGCGGGTCGTACGGTCCTGGAGCCCGAGCAGGACGACGGCCGCTTCGTCGTCGGTCATGAGCTCGTCGTCGGCTGCGTCGGCCTCGGCCCAGCCCGGCGCCTGTGGTGTCCGCCCGATGCGACGGACAAGGCGGCGTGCGGCGTCCAGCGTCTCCTGTCCCACCTGTTCGCGATCGGCGCCTGCCAGGATCCTCGGCACCAGGGCGCCTGCCGCCTCGTCCAGCGCGCGTTCCTGCGCCGCGGTGCGCGGCGGCTGCCAGGGGGCCAGTCTGGCGTCCATCTCCTGGAGAGTTCCCCGCACCTGGATCCCCGCGTAGGCCGCGGCCGCGGCCATTACCGAAGTACCCGGCAGGGCCATGGGGTTCCCGTCGGGCGGACAGCACCGTGTGTCGGGGCAGCAGTAGGAGAAGAATCTGCCGTCGGAGATGCAGAGGGCTTCGGGAACAGGCACGTCCCGGGCGCCGCATGCCGTACGCAGATGCTGGGCGAAAGGGCGGAGCCGCTCCATGACATCCGCCGGGGTCTCCCCCGGGCCGGGGTCCTGGCAGAGGAAGACGATGATGCCTTCCGGCCGCCGGCCCCGGCTCTCACTGCCGGTGACCAGTCCGTCCGCGAGCTGGTCGGCGACCGGCTGCCACTCCTGCGGCGAGCGCGGGATACCGAGCCTGAGCCGTCCGCCGAAACGGCCGCGCAGGCCGTGCAGGGCGACCATCACGACCGAGTCGGTCGGGTGGAAGCCGAGCAGATAGGGCAATGCGTCGGCGAGCTCGGCAGGGCCGCGCAGGGTGACCTGCTCCTGGACGGGTGAGGGACCATGGGTTTCGTCGTGCGAGTTCATGGCTCGAAGGTCCCGCGATCCGGCGGAGTGCGCGACCCCTGTGGATAACAGTTATCCACAGGCAGGTCGGCACATTCGCCCATTGTCGGTGCGATCGGGTTGCATGGGGCCATGACCAACTCAGACCGCACCGCTCTCAGGGCATCGGCCGATTCCGTACTGGCCCGTCTCGTCGGCGACCACACCGGCGCCGCCACATTGCGCGAGGACCAGTGGCGGGCGATCGAGGCGCTCGTCGCCGACAAACGCCGGGCACTGGTCGTGCAGCGGACCGGCTGGGGCAAGTCCGCGGTCTACTTCGTGGCGACCTCGCTCCTGCGCGCGCAGGGCAGCGGCCCCACCGTGATCGTCTCGCCCCTCCTGGCGCTGATGCGCAACCAGGTGGAAGCGGCGGCACGCGCCGGCATCAGAGCGCGCACCATCAATTCCTCGAACACGGAGGAGTGGGAGACGGTCCAGGCGGAAGTGGCCGCGGGCGAGGTCGATGTGCTGCTGGTAAGTCCCGAGCGGCTGAACAATCCGGACTTCAGGGACGATGTGCTTCCCAAGCTGTCGGCGGCCACAGGTCTGCTCGTGGTCGACGAGGCCCACTGCATCTCCGACTGGGGTCACGATTTCCGGCCCGACTACCGGAGGCTGCGCACCATGCTCGCGGAGCTGCCGCCGGGAGTGCCCGTGCTCGCCACCACGGCCACGGCGAATTCCCGCGTCACCGCGGATGTCGCCGACCAGCTGGGGACAGGCGCGGGTACCGACGCCCTGGTACTGCGGGGTCCGCTCGACCGGGAGAGCCTGAGCCTGGGCGTCGTGCGGCTCCCGGATGCCGCGCACCGCCTGGCCTGGCTGGCCGACCACATCGACGAACTGCCGGGTTCGGGAATCATCTACACGCTGACGGTCGCCGCAGCTGAGGAGGTCGCCGCGTACCTGCGCCAGCGCGGCCACACCGTCTCCTCCTACACGGGCAAAACGGAGAACGCCGAGCGGCAGCAGGCGGAGGACGATCTGCTTGCCAACCGTGTCAAGGCCATCGTCGCCACGTCCGCGCTGGGCATGGGATTCGACAAGCCCGATCTCGGTTTCGTGGTGCATCTCGGTTCGCCCTCCTCCCCCATCGCGTACTACCAGCAGGTGGGCCGGGCCGGCCGCGGTGTGGAGCACGCGGAGGTGCTGCTGCTGCCCGGCAAGGAGGACGAAGCGATCTGGCAGTACTTCGCCTCCGTCGCCTTCCCGCCCGAGGAGCAGGTGCGGCGCACCCTCGACGTTCTCGCCCGGGCGGAGAGGCCCCTGTCGCTGCCCGCGATCGAGCCACTGGTGGAACTGAGGCGCACCCGCCTGGAGACGATGCTGAAGGTCCTCGACGTGGACGGCGCGGTGAACCGGGTGAAGGGCGGCTGGACCACCACGGGACAGCCCTGGACCTACGATGCGGAGCGCTACGCCTGGGTGGCCCGCCAGAGAGCTGCCGAACAGCAGGCGATGCGGGACTACGCGACCACGGACGCCTGCCGGATGGAGTTCCTGCGGCGCCAGCTGGACGACGAAGAGGCAGCACCCTGCGGTCGCTGCGACAACTGCGCGGGGGGCCGCTTCACCGCCGAGGTCTCCACCGCGGCACTCGACGGGGCGCGCGGCGAACTGAGCAGGCCGGGCGTGGAGGTGGAGCCCCGGAAGATGTGGCCGACGGGTCTGGCGGCGGTCGGCGTGGACCTCAAGGGGCGCATCGCCAAGGGCGAACAGGCTCTGCCTGGCCGGGCACTCGGCAGACTCTCGGACATCGGCTGGGGCAACAGACTGCGCCCGATGCTCGCACCACAGGCCCCGGACGGCCCGGTCCCGGACGCGGTGGCGGATGCGGTCGTGACCGTGCTGGCCGACTGGGCCCGGGGGCCGGGAGGATGGGCCTCCGGCGGACCGGACGCCCCGCCCAGGCCGGTGGGCGTCGTCACCATCGCCTCGCACACCCGGCCCCAGCTCATCGAGTCGCTCGGCCACCGCATCGCGGACACCGGGCGCATGCCCCTGCTCGGCCGGGTCGAGTACGCGCACTCTGCCCATGAGCGGATTCCGCCGAGCAACAGTGCACAGCGGGTGCGGGCCTTGCACGAGGCGTTCACCGTGCCACCCGGACTGGCGGCAGCACTCGCCTCTGCCGACGGTCCCGTTCTCCTGGTCGACGACCAGTCGGCGAGTGGGTGGACGCTCGCCGTGGCGGCCCGGCTGCTCTGCCGGTCCGGAGCGAAGGGGGTGTTTCCGCTGGTCCTCGCCGTACAGGGGTGACAGGAGGCGTCACCCGGGGCCCTGGTGGGCAGGGATGGACCAGCCACCCCTCAGATTCCCGTCAGCCGCGTGAATTGTTCGTTGCCGCCCGCCCGTGCGGCAGGAAGAATCGGGAGTGTTCCCCCGTACGGCCCGCCCGCGGTTCGGAAGGGCTGTGCCCCGGTGCGTCTCACCCGACCCTGCCCGCACCATGGGCGCGTATGCGAAGGGAGTACCGTGACCTTCGGATTCGCTCCGTCCGCCGCCCTGACAGCCTCCTCGACAGCCGTGTCCGCCGACTCGGGCAACCGGGCCGGGCGCCTGCTCGAACCTGCTGAGTGGGCCGCTGCGGGCATACCCCTGCTCCGTAGCCCTCGTGCCGTCGTCGGCGGACTGCACTCCAGACACCGCCCCACCGCTTCGACCGCCGTCGTGGCCGTGCTCAACCACGAGGAACGGCTCGTCGCCAGCGCCTCGTTCACCCGCCGTTCCGCCCCGGCGGACGGCTGGGACTTCCGTAACGCACTCCTTGATCATCTGCGCAGGGTCCTTCCGCACGACCTCCGCCGCCGCACGCCGGTCCGCACCGCCGTACTGCTCTACTGCCGTGAAGGGGACGAGCGGTGGACCGAGGAGGACGGGGCCTGGATGTGGGGGCTGCGCGATGCCTGCACACTGCATGGGCTGCGCTGCGGGGCGTACATCACGCTCACTCGGGGAGGCTGGCAGGTACTGGGCGAAGGCCGGGGCGGACGGCGGCCCAACCTGCTCTCCCGCCCGGCCGGCATCGGCGGCAGCGCGGAGAACTCTCCGCCGGCACCGCTGCGTTCAGGGGCACCGGCCGCGCTCCGCCGGGCTGCGGCCAGCTGACTGCGACGGCCCGTGGAGGGCCGACGACCGTCGTACCGGGGCCCGTTGGGGAACCAGTCGCGTTCGCGTACGCCGCAGACCGGTCGTACCGGACACGCCTCCGCCCGGCCTGCTCCTCGCGGAGACGGCCGGGCGGACGGGACGTACGGTTCAGACGCCCGCGCCGAGCACGGCGTTGACGCGCTGCGGGTCACCGCAGACGATCAGCAGTGCTCCCGCGTGCGTCCTGGCCGCGGGCAGTACCCGGGCCACGGATTCATCGGTTCCGCCGTTGAGCACCACCACCACGACGGGGCGGGCCTCAGCCCGTCCCACGGCGTCGGCGCTCGCGTAGAAGACGTCCTCACGGGCATCGTGCTGCGCCCAGTAGGCGGCTTCGCCGAAGGACAACTCGTGGGCCGCCCACGGGTGCTGCTCACCGGTGGTGAGCACCAGGACGTCACCCGGAGCGCGACCGGTGTCGAGCAGCAGGTCGACCGCTTCCTCCGCCGCGTCCAGCGCACCGTCCACCGGAGCGGGGATCAGCTGGATCTGCGGCGCGGAAGAGTCTCCCGCAGGGGTCTCAGGGCGGGTCTCCGGACGGTTGCCCGGCCGGTTCTCCGCACGCTGGGAAGAGGATGTCCGCTGCGTGGGAGGCGCGGTGGGCGCAGGCCTCGCAGCAGGACGGGGCCCCGGACGAGCGGGGCGTGGCACGGCCGCGGGTCGCGGGCCGGGTACGGGACGAGGGGTCGACGCTGTACGGCCGGCGGCCGGAGCAACGCGAGGACCCTGGGCACTCTCGTGAATCTGAGACTCCTCGGGGATGAGAGGCATGAATGGATGTCTATCAAACGGCGGCACACAAGGCACCACCGGGTGGGCACGTCAGTGCGATCCGGACGGAGTTTCCTCTGCCGGTGCGCTGAAAGTTCAGAAGTCGAACCCGAGTTGGCCCCCGCTTTCCAGCGCGACGGCCTCCGCGAGAGGACGGATCTTCTTCAGGTGCCGCCACTGCGGCAGCCCGTCCAGATAGGACCAGGAGAGCCGGTGGTGCGGGGTGGGCCCCCGCTCCTCCAGCGCGGATTTGTGCACGGGCGAGGGGTAGCCGGCGTTGTCCTCGAAGGCGAAGCCCTCGCACACATCGGACTCCGCCGCGGCGAGTTCGGCCATCATCGCGTCCCTGCGCACCTTGGCGATCACCGAGGCGGCTGCCACGGCAACGCACGACTGGTCGCCCTTGATCACCGTACGGACCCGCCAGGGAAGGCCGAGATAGTCGTGCTTGCCATCGAGGATCACCGCGTCCGGGCGGACGGGAAGTACTTCGAGGGCCCGCACAGCGGCGAGCCGCAGCGCCGCCGTCATCCCCAGATCATCGATCTCCTGCGGAGAGGCGTGCCCGAGCGCGAAGGCGGTGACCCACGACTCCAGCACCCCGGCCAGCTCCGTGCGGCGCTTCGGGCTGATCAGCTTGGAGTCGGTGAGTCCGGTCGGCGGTCGGCGCAGTCCGGTGACTGCGGCGCAGACGGTGACAGGGCCGGCCCAGGCCCCGCGCCCGACCTCGTCGACGCCGGCGACGGTCTTGGCACCCGTAGTGGCGCGCAGTGAGCGCTCGACGGTGTGCGTGGGTGGTTCGTACGGCATGGCGCCTGCCAGGTTACGCCGCCGGACACCTCCTGCGACACCCCGGTACCTCTCCCGAATTCAGCGACCGCTCCGGCGCAGCAGCGGCACCATCACTTCGTCGATCATCCGAGCGATGTCCTCATCGGGAAATTTGCTGCCGCACACCTTGGATCGGTACATCATCAACCCGGGGATCACATCGCAAATCAGATCGCCCACCGCATCCGAGCGGACATCACCACGCTTGATCCCGCGCCACACAACCTCTTTGAAGAGCTGCACGGACGGCTCGGCAACCCGCCTGATGATCAGCTCATGGAAGCGTTCCGCAGTGGAGTTGTCACACTCGTGAAGTACCGCACGCAGAGCAAACCCTGGCGTTGAGAACATCGCGTCACGGATCCCGCGGCACAGCTGATAGAGATCCTCGCGCACACTGCCGTGGTCGGCCGATGCCACCAGTTCGGGCAGCGCGGCCCGCAGTGCGTCGGCGACAAGGTCCTCCTTGGACGACCAGCGCCGGTAGACGGCCGCCTTCCCGGTCCTGGCCCGGGCGGCGACCCCCTCCATGGTGAGGGCGTTCCAGCCGACCGCGCTCAGCTGCTCCAGAGCGGCTTCAAGGATCGCCCGTTCCAGTACCGGCCCACGGCGGCGCGGCGCCCCCTGCCGCTCCCCCGCGTCATCCGTCGAGCGCGAAGCAACCATCAGTTCCACTCCGTCGAGACCGGCCGATCCACGTTCACTTGATCAAGATTCCAGTGTCTCCGATATCCCGATGCAGGTCGACTCCCCGCACAGCCACCGTCCGCCGAATCTGTATCTAGTGAACGCTTGCGTTCACTAATCCGGACTCGTTACTGTCCCGGCGGGGGACACACCGGAACACCAACTCGGCCCAGGGGGAAGCTCTGTGACTTCTGATCACATAAGAACGGCGGACCGGCCGGACCCGTCACCACGCGACGCATCCGCACCAGCCACGACAGAGTCAGCCGTACCGGGCCCACCGGCCCGAGGCCTCGGCGCCCGTCCGGCGCACGCCGGCATCGCACTCCTGGTCATCGCAGCCAGCCAGCTCATGGTGGTGCTCGACGCCACGATCGTGAACATCGCCCTGCCGCACATCCAGACCGCGCTCGGCTTCTCCACCAGCAACCTCACCTGGGTCATCAACGCCTACGCGCTCACGTTCGGCGGGCTGCTCCTTCTCGGCGGCAGGGCCGGTGACCTGCTGGGACGCCGGCGGATGTTCATCACCGGCATCCTGCTCTTCACCCTCGCCTCACTGCTCGGCGGATTCGCCCAGGAGCCCTGGCAGCTGCTCGCCGCCCGCGCACTGCAGGGGGTCGGCGGCGCCATCGCATCGCCCACCGCTCTCGCCCTGGTCGCCACGACCTTCCCCGAAGGGCCCGAACGCAACCGCGCGTTCGGCGTCTTCGCCGGTGTGTCTGCGGGTGGTGGCGCACTGGGCCTGCTGGCCGGTGGCATGCTCACCGACTGGCTCGACTGGCGCTGGGTGCTCTTCGTCAACGTACCGATCGGCCTGTTCATCGCCCTGCTCGCGCCCCGGTTCATCACCGAGTCCGCACGCCACCCCGGCCGCTTCGACATCGCCGGGGCCGCCACCTCGACCGCCGGCATGGCCGCTCTCGTGTACGGGTTCATCCGTGCGGCCGACGACGGCTGGAGCGACTCGGTGACCGTGGGGTCCTTCATCGCTGCCGTCGTACTGCTCATCACGTTCATCGCCGTGGAACGCCGCTCCGCCCAGCCCATCACCCCGCTGCGGATGTTCGCCGACCGCAACCGGGCGGGCACGTACATCATGATGCTCAGCCTGGCCGCCGCCATGTTCGGGATGTTCTTCTTCATCGTGCTGTTCGTGCAGAATGTGCTGCACTACAGCCCCGTCAAGGCCGGGCTGGCGTTCCTGCCGGTCACGGTCGCCATCGTGATCGCCGCCGGGCTCTCCACCCAGCTGCTGCCCAAGCTCGGCCCGAAACCCTTCATGGTGACCGGCACCGTGCTCGCCACGCTCGGGACCGGCTGGCTGACCATGATCGACCCCGGAAGCTCGTACACCGGCGGTGTCCTCGGCCCCATGATTCTCTTCGGCTTCGGTATGGGCCTCAACTTCGTCACGCTGACGCTGACCGCGGTCTCCGGGGTGGCCGACCACGAGTCCGGGGCGGCGTCCGGGCTGCTGAACACCACCCAGCAGGTGGGCGGGGCGCTCGGGCTCTCCATCCTGACCACGGTCTTCGAAACCGCGAGCCGCCATGAAGGCACCAAGCAGGCCGCGAAGTTCCTGGCCGCCGGGGCCCCCGAGCAGAAGGCGGCCTTCGCGAAGTCGCACATACTGCCCGCCCCGTGGGGCGACGCGGTGCTCGCCCACGGCATCGGCACCGCCTTCATCGCCGCCTGCGCTCTGGCCGCGCTGGCAGCGGTCACCGCTATATTCGTCATCCAGGTCCGCAAGAGCGACCTGGAAGCGCTCAGCGGGTCCGCGGGTCCCGGCGCGATCTGACCGGGTCCCAGCGGGGCTGCGGCGCGCTTACGCACTCGACGCGCCGCCTCCCCGTCGCCTCGGGAGCAATCGCCCTCAACTCGGAGCCACCGCCCTCACCGCGCCATGGGAACCTACGCGGAGCCCTCGCGGTGAGGGCGTCACCTCACGGCAGACGCGATGGCGTCCACTCCGGGAGTTCCTCGGTCTGCTCAAGCCACTCGGCGGGCGGCGCCCCGCCCGCCCCCGCGGCCACGACACCTCCCGCGATCGCGCAGGTCGTATCGGTGTCACCGCCGACCTGGGCCGTCGTCCAGAAGGTCCGCTCGAAGTCGCCGAGACCCCGCGCGGCCGACCACAGTGCGAACGGCACCGTGTCATGGGCGCTGGTCCGCCGGCCGCACCCCAGGACCGCGGCGACCGTCCCCGCGTCGTCGTAGTCCAGCATGTCCCTGGCACGGCGCAGCCCCGCACCCACCGCGCTGCGGGGCACGAGCGCGATCACGCCGTCCAGCAGCTCGGCGGCGGACGGAGGCCCGGCGGGGGCGGCGGCCAGGGCGGCAGCGGCAGCCACTGCCATGCTCCCCACCACCGCCTCACGGTGCTGATGTGTCGTGTACGCGGCGATCTCGGCCTGATGGGTGGCCTGCTCCGGATCGTGCGCGTACCAGGCGCCGAGCGGCGCGATCCGCATCGCGGCGCCGTTTCCCCACGAGCCCTGGCCGTTGAAGAGCCCACTGGCCAGTTCCCGCCAGTCGCCGCCTTCCCTGATCAGCCGCAGCATCCGGTTGACCGCCGGGCCGTAGCCCCGGTCGAAGTCATGGCGCGCGGCGAAGGAAGCGGCGAGGGCGTCCTGGTCGATCCGGCCCTGCGAGGCCAGTACGGCCAGGACCGAACAGGCCATCTCCGTGTCGTCGGTCCACTGCCAGGGGCCGGTGGGCGGCTCGCGCCGGGCCAGCAGCGGGTAGTGGAGGGGGACGAAGAACTGGGAACCCAGGGCATCTCCGACGGAAAGCCCGCGCAGGCTGGCCCGAGCGCGTTCGAAAGCCTCGGGAAGAGACCCGGAAACGGGAGGAGGAGTGGAGTCAGCGGTCATCTCACCTCCAGCCTAACCGGTGACGCCGTACGGTTCGGGTACGCGCCAGTGGTCGAACGGCCGGTCCAGCGTGTACTTGCCGTCCTCCCCCAGCACCAGCGTCCGCGACTCCCCGTTACCGGGGTTGGACAACGCCTCGAACTCCGCCACCGACCAGTGGAACCAGCGCATACAGAAGAGCCTCATCGTCAGCCCATGGGTGACCAGCAGGACGTTCGGCGGATGGTCGGGAGCCTCGAAGCTGCGGTGGAGGCTCTCCAGGAACGAACCGACACGGTCATAGACATCGGCCCCGGACTCCCCCTGCGCGAACCGGTAGAAGAAGTGACCGTAGGCGTCGCGGTACGCCTTCTGCAGACGCACGTCGTCGCGGTCCTGCCAGTTCCCCCAGTCCTGCTCACGCAGCCGGGGCTCCTCCCTGACCCGTACCCGTTCCGGATCGAGACCGAAGGCCCGGAAGGTCTCATGGGTCCGGCGGTAGGGCGAGACATAGGTGCTCACCTGTTCCCGGCCGAAGAGTTCCCGCAACCGCGCCCCGGTCGCCTCGGCCTGGCTCCAGCCGTTCATAGTGAGCTTCAGGGCGTGGTCGGGTTCGCGTTCGTACACCGTGTCATCAGCGTTTCCCTCCGACTCCCCGTGCCGGACGAGAACGATGCGTTGTGGTCGTGCCATGCCAAGACAGTAGATCGGATCGCCGCCGGGTGCGGCGGTCCCCCTCAGCCGGCCCGTACGGGCAGCCCCTCCCTGGGTTTGTACAGGTGGGGGCGCGCGGCGGCGGCTATACGGTCCAGGACGGCTCCAACTGCACGACGTCGCCCGCCAGCGCCGCCACATCGGCGTCGGTCCGGGCCCGCAGCGCCAGCCGCTCGATCCGCTCCGGCCGGTACTTCCCGCGCTCGGCCGCGGACTGCCACATCGAGAGCACCAGGAACTCGTCTCCTGGCGCCTCCCCGAACATCCCGCGCAGCATTCCGGGCGACCCCGCCATCGCCGGGTTCCAGACCTTCTCCTGCATCAGCGCGAAGTGTTCGGCCCGCTCGGAGTGCACCCGGCAGTGCGCGACCCTGACCACATCCGCGTCCCCGAAGCGGGGTTCGAAACCCGTCCGCACATCGAAGCGGTACTCGAAGAGCTTGGCCTGCGGGTCCTTGAACGTGCCGGCCTGAGCGGCGGCAAGCCTGTCATGCGCACGCGCCATGAACGAGTCGTAGAAGGGCCGGCTCTCCCAGAAGGCGAACACATGCGCCACACTCCGCCGTCTGCGGCTCCACCCGCCCCCCTGTCCCCGGAATCCCGGCTCACCCAGCAGCCCCGCCCACCTCCGCTGCCCCTGTTCGAACCCTCTGGGGTCTGTCACCGTGCAGCGAATCCACTTGACCAGCACCGCGCCATCGTACGGCCAGAAGAGTGACCCCGGTCATGGTCCGGGTGAGCACATCCGGATCTTCCGCCGCAAACATCCGGCCTGCGGGCAATACCGGTCACATAGATGGGAATTCCGGTCAACCGAGCAGCCACAGCGATCTGTTCACCTGCGTTCGCGCCGCACGCACACAGCCCGGCCGGCGTACGGGATCCGGCGGAGAACACGCCGTGCACGGGACCCGGCCCACGGAAAGAGGGCGCCGACCAGGTGGTCGACGCCCTCTCCGGAGCGCTTCAGTGCCCTCGGCAGCCCGTGCTCAGGGACACCTCAGCCGCCTTGCTGCCCGTGTCAGCTGCAGCCGCTGGTCGAGCCGCACCCCTCGCAGAGGTAGCAGCTGCCCGCCCGGCGCATCTTCGTACCGCAGGAGAAGCAGAGCGGGGCGTCGGCGTTCAGGCCCAGCGTGATCTCCATCAGTTCGGTCGAGTTGTGCGCCTGCTTGGGCGCGGGCACCTCGGCCGCGGCCTCCGGCTGCGGCTCGGCCGTCTTCGGAGCCTCCACCTGGCGCGGTGCGGACTGGGACAGTCCCTCCACGTCCACGTCGTCGTCGCCCGCCTCGTACGACCCGGTGTCCAGGTGGCGCTGACGCTCCGCCGCCGAGTGGATACCCAGCGCCGAGCGGGTCTCGAAGGGCAGGAAGTCGAGCGCCAGACGGCGGAAGATGTAGTCGACGATCGACTGCGCCATCCGTACGTCGGGGTCGTCCGTCATACCGGCCGGCTCGAAGCGCATGTTGGTGAACTTCGAGACGTATGTCTCCAGCGGGACGCCGTACTGCATACCGACCGAGACCGCGATCGAGAAGGCGTCCATCATGCCCGCGAGGGTCGACCCCTGCTTGGACATCTTCAGGAAGACCTCACCGAGGCCGTCGTCCGGGTAGGAGTTGGCGGTCATGTAGCCCTCGGCGCCGCCCACCGTGAAGGAGGTGGTGATACCGGGGCGCCCCTTCGGCAGGCGCTTGCGGACCGGGCGGTACTCGATGACCTTCTCGGTCTTCGGCTCCGTCTTCTCCTCTGCGGGCTTGGCCTTGGCCGAGAGCGGCTGACCGACCTTGGAGTTCTCGACGTAGACGGCGAGCGCCTTCGTGCCGAGCTTCCAGCCCTGGAGGTAGATCTCCTCGACGTCCTCGACCGTGCTGGAGGCCGGCATGTTGACCGTCTTGGAGATGGCACCGGAGAGGAACGGCTGGGCGGCCGCCATCATCCGTACGTGGCCCATGGGCGCGATGGAACGCTCGCCCATGGCGCAGTCGAAGACCGGGTAGTGCTCCGGCCTGAGGCCGGGGGCGTCGACGACATTGCCGTGCTCGGCGATGTGGGCGACGATCGCCTCGACCTGCTCCGGCTGGTACCCGAGACGCTTGAGCGCCTTGGGGACCGTGTTGTTCACGATCTGCATCGAGCCGCCGCCGACGAGCTTCTTGAACTTGACCAGGGCCAGGTCCGGCTCGACGCCCGTGGTGTCGCAGTCCATCATCAGGCCGATGGTGCCGGTCGGTGCGAGCACCGAGGCCTGCGCATTGCGGAAGCCGTTCTTCTCACCGAGACGCAGGACGTCCTGCCAGGCCTCGGTGGCCGCGGCCCAGACCGGGCTGTCCAGGTCGTCGGTGCGGGTGGCCGACGCGTTGGCGTCCGCGTGCTGCTTCATGACGCGCTTGTGTGCGTCCGCGTTGCGGGCGTAGCCGTCGTAGGGGCCGACCACCGCCGCGAGCTCGGCGGAGCGCTTGTACGAGGTACCGGTCATCAGCGACGTGATGGAACCGGCCAGTGCGCGACCGCCGTCGCTGTCGTACGCGTGGCCGGTCGCCATGAGCAGTGCGCCGAGGTTGGCGTAGCCGATGCCCAGCTGACGGAAGGCGCGGGTCGTCTCGCCGATCTTCTCCGTGGGGAAGTCGGCGAAGCAGATCGAGATGTCCATCGCGGTGATGACCAGCTCGACGACCTTGGCGAAGCGCTCGGCGTCGAACGACTGGTTGCCCTGGTCGTCGTCGCGCAGGAACTTCATGAGGTTGAGCGAGGCGAGGTTGCACGACGAGTTGTCCAGGTGCATGTACTCGCTGCACGGGTTGGACGCGGTGATCCGGCCCGACTCGGGCGAGGTGTGCCACCGGTTGATGATGTCGTCGTACTGGATCCCGGGGTCGGCGCAGACGTGCGCGGCCTCGGCCATCTTGCGGAAGAGCGCCTTGGCGTCGACCTTCTCGATGACCTCGCCGGTCATGCGCGAGCGCAGACCGAACTGCGATCCGGTCTCGACCGCGTGCATGAACTCATCGTTGACGCGGACCGAGTTATTGGCGTTCTGGTACTGGACGGACGTGATGTCGTCGCCGCCCAGGTCCATGTCGAAGCCCGCGTCGCGCAGGGCGCGGATCTTCTCCTCCTCCTTCACCTTGGTCTCGATGAAGGCCTCGACGTCCGGGTGGTCGACGTCGAGGACGACCATCTTGGCCGCGCGGCGGGTGGCACCACCGGACTTGATCGTCCCGGCGGAGGCATCGGCCCCGCGCATGAAGGAGACCGGCCCTGACGCGTTGCCGCCGGAGGAGAGCAGTTCCTTGGACGAGCGGATACGGGAGAGGTTCAGGCCTGCGCCGGAGCCGCCCTTGAAGATCATCCCCTCTTCCTTGTACCAGTCGAGGATCGACTCCATGGAGTCGTCGACCGAGAGGATGAAACAGGCGCTGACCTGCTGGGGCTGGGTGGTGCCGACGTTGAACCAGACCGGCGAGTTGAAGCTGAAGACCTGGTGCAGCAGCGCATACGTGAGCTCGTGGTCGAAGAGCTCGGCGTCCTCCGGCGAGGCGAAGTAGCCGTTCTCCTCGCCGGCCTTGCGGTACGTCTTCACCACACGGTCGATGAGCTGCTTGAGGCTGTTCTCGCGGTTGTCGGCGCCGACAGCACCGCGGAAGTACTTGCTGGTGACGATGTTGACCGCGTTCACCGACCAGAAGTCGGGGAACTCGACGCCACGCTGCTCGAAGTTGACCGAGCCGTCGCGCCAGTTGGTCATGACGACATCACGGCGTTCCCAGACGACCTCGTCGTACGGATGCACGCCGGGAGTGGTGTGGATGCGCTCGCTGCGCAGCCCCTGCCGATTAGCGGCCGCCTTGGATCCCTTTGCGCGGGAACCTCGTGCCGGGCCGCTCGCCGTCTCTGTCATGCCGCCTCCCATATGCGGGCTAAAACGCCCAAAAGTGCCCAGTTCTTCCCGTGGCACTATGTCTGTCTGATGCCCGTGGCGCAGGAAGCACCTCAGGCAGGTCTCTGTCCGCCGGCCCCGGAGGGTCAGTCGGTGGCAGTGGCGGGCACGGGGACCGCGGGGGTCCCTCCGCACTCGCATTCCACTGCGGGGGGCTGCGCGTCGCGGAGTTCCGCGATGGCGGCCTCGAAGTCTTCGAGCGAGTTGAAAGCCCGGTAGACGGACGCGAAGCGCAGATACGCGACCAGGTCGAGTTCCTGCAAGGGGCCGAGTATGGCCAGCCCGACGTCGTGGGTGGTCAGCTCGGCGCCCCCGGTGGCACGCAGCGCCTCTTCGACCTGCTGGCCGAGTTTGGCGAGGGCGTCCTCGGTGACCGGCCGCCCCTGGCACGCCTTCCGCACACCCGAGATGACCTTCGTACGGCTGAACGGTTCCGTGACCCCGCTGCGCTTGATCACCATCAGCGAGGCCGTCTCGACCGTCGTGAAGCGCCGGGAGCAGTCGGGGCACTGGCGGCGCCGGCGGATCGACGTGCCGTCGTCCGTGGTGCGGCTGTCGACGACGCGGCTGTCAGGGTGCCTGCAGAAGGGGCAGTGCATGGTTCCCGACCCTCCTTCGCGGTACGACTGAATAGCCTCGCCGGGGCCGGAACGAGCCCCTCGAAGCAGCCCCAAGCATAGGCGATGACCCGGGACACGAGGGACCAGGGACCACAACTTCTGGGTGGCTGTTTCAATCCAACCACTAGATCTGGGGTTCAGCGCCACCTTCACGGCAGAGCGTGTCGCACCCGCACGCCGGGGCCGCCCGGCTCGGAAGAGGGTACGGGAAGCGGGTCGGCGACCGGATGCGGGCCCACCCGGCACCCGTCGGCGGGTGGCGCGCGGCGACGGCCCGGCGGCAGGCGGGGAAGGGGCAATGACAGACGGGCACCACCCGGCGCGACGCGGCCGTCCGCCCCCGCAGCACGGGATGCCGACAGCGGACGGTACCGTAATCGACCGAATTGCCTTTCGGCTACAGCCGCGCTCTTACACCCCTCACTGCGCTCATGTGAAGGTTATTTCGTTTTTTCACTCGAACGTGTGTTTGGCGCAACCTTTCGAAAGCCACTACCGTTGTCCAACTAGGGAGAGAACATCTCGAGAGGGGCCGACGACGTGACCACGACCGCAGACACCGCCACCATCACCGCCCAGGACCGTTCGCAGAACCGACTCGAGCCGGGGCATGCCATGACCGACGCAGCTACGGGCCCCGAGGGGCTGCCCCCACGACCCGCACGCTCGCTGCCCGGCCGGCCTCCGGGCATCCGGGCGGACAGCTCCGGGCTCACGGACCGGCAGCGACGGGTGATCGAAGTGATCAGGGACTCGGTACAGCGCCGTGGATACCCGCCCTCCATGCGTGAGATCGGCCAGGCGGTGGGGCTGTCCAGCACCTCGTCCGTCGCCCATCAGCTGATGGCCCTGGAACGCAAGGGGTTCCTGCGGCGGGACCCGCACCGCCCGCGGGCGTACGAGGTCAGGGGCTCCGACCAGCCCAGCACCCAGACCACCGACACCACGGGCAAGCCCGCCGCTTCCTATGTGCCGCTGGTCGGCCGGATCGCCGCCGGTGGGCCGATCCTGGCCGAGGAGTCCGTCGAGGACGTCTTCCCGCTCCCCCGGCAGCTGGTCGGCGACGGTGAGCTCTTCGTCCTGAAGGTCGTGGGCGACTCCATGATCGAAGCCGCGATCTGTGACGGCGACTGGGTCACGGTGCGCCGCCAGCCCGTCGCGGAGAACGGCGACATCGTGGCAGCCATGCTGGAGGGCGAGGCCACGGTCAAGCGCTTCAAGCGCGAGGACGGACATGTGTGGCTGCTGCCGCACAACGCCGCCTACCAGCCGATCCCCGGTGACGAAGCCACCATCCTCGGCAAGGTGGTGGCTGTGCTCCGACGCGTGTGAACACCGCGTCGGCCCTGAACAGGGCTCCGGAACTCACTGCGCCGGTTCCGGGGCCCTGCCTTTTTTCTGGCTTGTCTCCGGCCAGTCTCTGGCTTGTCTTTGGCCTGCCTCTGGCTTTCCTCTGGGCTACTTTCCGGTTTCCTTTTCCTTGGCCACTGCGTCGATCGCGGCGAGTGACCGGCGGACCTGGTTACGGTCCGTGGTGAACCAGAAATCGGGCAGCGAGGCCCGCAGATAGCTCCCGTACCGTGCGGTGGCCAGCCGGGGATCCAGCACGGCGACGACACCCCGGTCCCCCATGGCCCTGACCAGTCGGCCGGCACCCTGCGCCATCAGCAGAGCGGCATGAGTGGCGGCAACAGCCATGAATCCATTGCCGCCCCCTTCCTCGACCGCTTTCTGCCGGGCGCTCATCAGCGGATCGTCGGGCCGGGGAAACGGGATCCGGTCCATCACCACGAGCTGACAGCTGGATCCCGGAACATCGACTCCCTGCCAGAGCGACAGTGTCCCGAAGAGACAGGTCTCGGGATCTGCAGCGAAATTCTTGATCAGCTCACCGAGCGTCTCCTCACCCTGGAGCAGCACCCGCCTGTCCTGCCTGCCGCGCAGCTCCTCCGCAGCCGCTTGGGCGGCCCTCATCGAGGAGAAGAGACCGAGCGTGCGCCCACCCGCCGCATCGACCAGTTCGGCGAGCTCGTCCAGCATGTCCGAGCGGGATCCCTCCCGGCCCGGGGCGGAGAGGTGTTTGGCGACATACAGGATGCCTTGCTTGGCGTAGTCGAACGGTGACCCGACATCCAGGCCCTTCCACCGCGGGACGTCCTCCCCCTCGGTGCCCTCGGGTGAGAGTCCGAGTGAGGCACCGACTCCGTTGAAATCACCGCCGATTCTGAGCGTCGCGGAGGTGAGAACGACGGAGCGGTCGGCGAAGAGTTTCTCCCGGAGCAGTCCCGAAACGGAGAGCGGCGCGACCCGCACGGAAGCCCCGAATCGGTCATGCCTCTCGTACCAGACGACGTCGTACTCGGAGCCGAGCGTGATCCGCTCGGCCACGTCGTGGATGGACTCGACGGACGCAAGAGCCTGTTTCCGTACGACGTCCTCGTCCTGCACCGACTTGTCCCTGGTGGCACCGATGGCCGAGATCACCGTCCGGGCCGCGTCACGCAGGGACATCAGCGCATATCCGAGGTCCTCGGGGATCTCTTCGAGCCGACCGGGGAGCGCCAGCTCCATGACCCGTTCGAAGGTCTCGGAGGCAGTCTGGAGTGAGTCCGCCGCCTTCTCGTTGACGAGCTTCGCCGCACGCCGCACCGCCCGGTTGACCTGGCCCGGGGTGAGCTCGCCCGTCGCGACACCGGTGACCCGGGAAACCAGCTCATGGGCCTCGTCCACGATCAGCACCTCGTGCTGCGGGAGCACGGGTGCGCCCTCGATGGCGTCGATCGCGAGCAGGGCGTGGTTGGTCACGACGACGTCAGCCAGTTTGGCCCGCTCGCGGGCCGCCTCGGCGAAGCACTCTGCCCCGTAGGCGCATTTGCTGGCCCCCAGGCACTCCCGGGAGGACACGGAGATCTGGGCCCAGGCACGGTCGGAGACGCCCGGGGTGAGATCGTCCCGGTCGCCCGTCTCCGTCTCGTCGGCCCAGTCCCGCATACGCAGCAGGTCCTGGCCGAGCCTGCTGGTGGGGGCGGCCGCCTCGAACTGGTCGAACAGCCCCTCCTCCTCTTCCTGCGGTACGCCCTCGTGGAGGCGGTGCAGACAGAGGTAGTTGGACCGCCCTTTCAGCATGGCGAACTGAGGGCGTCGCCGCAGCAACGGGTGCAGGGCTTCGACCGTACGCGGGAGATCGCGCTCCACGAGCTGCCGCTGGAGGGCGAGCGTCGCGGTGGCCACCACGACGCGCTCCCCATGGGCCAGCGCGGGGACCAGGTACCCCAGTGACTTTCCGGTACCGGTGCCGGCCTGGACCAGCAGGTGGGCGTTGTCGTCGACGGCTTCGGCAACGGCCTCGGCCATGGTGACCTGGCCGGGCCGCTCCGTACCGCCCACAGCGGTGACAGCGGCGTGCAGGAGCTCGGGGAGGGAGGGCTTCGTCATAGCGGGACCACCCTACGGGGCAGCACTGACAATCGGGGTCACACCTCGTGCAGGGGGTTGGCGACCGTCCCGTGCACAGCGGCGTGCGGCCGGTTCGGGCGGTCGCGGTAGCCGTCGAGGTGGAGCCGGTTGCGGTTGAGACAGAGCCGGTCGATCCGCGGGGTGAGCAGGTCGAACGTCTCGTAGCGCTCTTTGAGCTCGGGGAAACGGGCCTGGTGGCGGAGGATCTCGGCGCGTACCAGTCGCCAGAAATCAGCCTCCGGGACCCCTAGTTGATCTTCACAGAGAGGGGCGAGGTAGCGGAAGACGCCGACGAAGAGTCCGGAGTGGATGAACTGCGTGAGGAAGGCCGGCTCCTCGGTCAGCAACACGTCACGTACGTCGTCGGGCATCGAATCGTGCTCCGGCAGTGACTCGGCGCTGACGTTGACGTCGTCGACGAAGTCCTTGATCGCGAGCCGCACCGGCACATCGTGGTCGTCGAAGACGACGATGGCGTTCTCGCCGTGCGGGGAGAACACCGTGCCGTAGCGGTAGAGGAAGTGCAGCAGCGGGGGGAGCAGCGCGGCGAAGAGCCGTCCGAGCCAGGCGGTGGGCGCGAGTCCCGATCGGGCGACCAGCTCCGCTGTGAAGGAGCGCCCCTGGTGGTCGGTGAGCAGCAGGGAGGCGAGCGTACGGGCCCCCTCTCCGGCGGCCAGCTGTACGCCGAGCGGTTCGCGCCAGATGGCGCCCAGGAGTTCCCGGTACTGGTACGGGACTTCGGGCAGCTGGTCGTAGAGGGGGTGCTCGACCGCGACGGAGGCGACTTCGCCGAGCAGGATGACGCCGCACTCGTCCCGCAGGAACGCATCGCCGTCCCGCAGCCCCTGGACCCAGGCGGTGACGGCCGGTGCGGCGAGGGTGCGCTCGGTGGGGAGGCCGCGCCAGACCAGGGTGTTGAGGATGGACAGCGGCAGCTTCACGGTGTGCCGCTCAGGGTGTTCGACGTTGAGGAAGGTACGGATGGACTGCTGCGGCAGGCGTGGATCGGCGTCGGCGTGCAGCGGGACGATCTGTCCGTGGGCGATGGCCGGCGCGTAGAGCGGCAGGATCACCTCGTCCCACTGCCAGGGGTGCACGGGGAGGTAGAGATAGCCGTCCGGATCGAGCCCGCGGGCCCTTAACTCCGCCGCGAAGGAAGACCGGACGGCGGAGTCCAGCTCGCGGCGGTAGAGCCGGTCGGGCGTCGCCAGGCCGGTGACACCCCGGTACTGGGCGAGCTCCGCGCTGACGGCGATCCAAGGCAGCCGGGCGGGCCGGCGGGACTCGGGGGTCCAGCGGGCGGCGTCGGCGGCGGAGAATCCGATCCGGCCCTTGTTCAGCACGAGCCAGGGGTGGCCGGTCTGATGGCCTTCCAGCTGCGCGTAGTCGAGTGCGGCCAGTTCGGCGGCGGTGAGCGCGGTGTGCTCGATACGGGCGTCGGCAGCGAGAGTGGTGGTGAGCTCGCGGACCAGGTGCCCGAGAGTCGCCCCGTCCAGTGCGAGGAGCCTGCGGGCGAGGACGAGGAAGCGGAGCGGGTCTCCGAACGGTTCGCCCTGGAGCGCGATGGTGGCCGGGCCGACATGCCAGTGCCCGTATGCGCCACGCCGGGCCTGGAAGGTCAGCGGCAGGTCGTCGTCGAGCGTGAGCGTGAAGCGGCCGCCTCCCCGCCCCACCGGCTCGATGATCTCTTCGTAGGCGAATTCACCAAGCATCTTGGCGAGAAGACGGCGGGCCGCATGGTCCCAGTCCTCGGGGTTCAGCTCGGCGGGGGCGAGCAGCGCCGGTTCTGCATCGGAGTCGAAGCCAGCAGACGGGTTCAGCACGGGGACTCCTCGGGGTGGAACCGATTCGGGTCGGGCGGTGTATGAAAAGCAGCAGGTGGTCAGGGGCGGGGGTGCAGGAACGGGAGTGCAGGAACGCGGGTGCAGGAACAGGGGTGCGGCGACGGGGTGCCGCCGCAGGGGCATGAGGATTTGCCATCAAGAGAGTTGAGAGGAGGTGTTCACATGAGGTCGCGGAATGCGCGGTCGCGGATCATCAGGGCCGCGCGCTTGTCGGGAAGATCGACTTCAGCTGAATAGCGGAAGCCGGCTCCGAGAAAGGCCGATACGGAAGGGGTATTGCGCAGATCGGGCTCCGCGATGACGCGGGGGCAGAGGGGCCGGTTGTCCAGTACGAGGTCGGAGACGGCGCGCAGCAGGGTGGTGCCGGTGCCGCGCCCCCTGTCGGCGACGCCGCCGATCAGGAGGTGCAGGCCGGTGTCGTGGGGACGGGCCGGGTAGTGGCGGGCAAGCGGGTCCAGGTCGGCGCGGTAGATCTCCCAGTAGCTCATCGGGGTGCCTTGGAGTACACCGAGGCAGGGGACGCTCCGGCCGTCACCGCCGAGTTGGGGGCGCAGATGGGCCCGGGTCACGGACTCGGGGCCCGACAGCTCCCAGAAGGCGGCGACGGCAGGGTCGTTCATCCAGTGGCTGAGGAGGGAGAGGTCGCGTTCGATGTCCACGGGTACGAGTTGGAACACACCGACGGAGGTGGAGACGGGCTTCCAGGCGCCGGGGCTGTCCAGCAGGCCGCCCCCGGGGTGCCCGGGGGCGGCGGGCCACGGTTCCCCGGTGCGCAGCAGGGACAGCAGATCCTCGGACAACTGCAGATCAAGGGTGTCCTCGGACTCCTCGTCGGTCCGGGCGGCAGGCTCTGTCCCGGTCTGGGCGCTCGCATCCGTGGAGGGCACGGCCACGCTCCTCATTCTCTGCTCAGGTATCGGTCGGGTCATGCCCCAGTGGGGTGAAGGGGGTTGGTGAGGCGGACATAGACGGACTGGGTGTCGACCGGGCCGACGAGTTCGTCGAGTCCGTGGAGTCGGGTCAGCAGATTGGCCTTGGTACGCAGGACGGGGGTGTCCAGGAGTTGTGCGGGCAAGGGGGAACCGAGGGCCGTGGCCCGGTTGAGGAACTGCCGGAAGGCTGCGATCAACAGCGTCTCGTCGGCGAGCCGCTGGGCGCCGAAGGCGCCAATCAGTCCGAAGACGTTGTTGATGACGAGGTAGTAGGCGAAGCGTTCGTCGGTGACATCGTCGGCGACGAAGGTGTCGCTGACGGCTCCGACGCCGGGGATGCGCTTCTCCAGTGCGGTGCGGTGGGACTCCCGGAAGTAGTAGCCCTGGTTGTCGCGGTAGCGGCCGCCGACGGGCCAGCCCCCGGGGCCGAGGAGGACGATGGTGTTCTGCTGGTGAGCTTCGAGTGCGATGCCCGCGGTGCCGTCCAGCCACAGCACTGGGCGCACGACATGGTCGAGATAGCGCAGAAACCACTCGGTGGCCACAGCTCCGGTCGGCCGCCCGGTCCTGGCAGCGAGAGCGGTCACGATGTCGGCGAGACGCGAACGCATGGCACCGCCGCCGGGGCGGGGATGGACCGCCGTGAGGCCGGCGAGGCAGACGGCGTCGTCACTGGCGCCGAACGGATTGTGGCGCAGGACGACATCAAAGCCGGGCAGTGGTTCACCGTCCGGGGTGTTCACGGCCAGCCAGGCCGGATCACGGACGATGTCGAATCCGGGGTGCGCCACCTGCCAGGCGGCGCCGAGGCCGCTGCGGAGGATTCTGTGGACCTCCACACCGCGGTGGAGTTCCTTGCGGAGGTTCTCCCGGCGGGAGTTGGTGATCCGGACCCCCAGCGAGAGTTTGAGCATCGCGTCACTGCCCGGCCGGTGAACGGTGCGTACGGAGGAGGTGGGATACCAGCGGTCGCCGTGCGGGCCGAGGTCATGCAGCAGCCCCGCTTCGAGAAGGGAAGCCACTGCGGGGCGGTGGGCCAGGTCGCGTGCCTGCCACGGGTGGAGCGGCAGCAGAACCGTGTTGTCGGGGTGCTGTACGGCGCCCGCGAGGCGGGCGGTGAGCCGGTCGGCGGAGAGCGTGCGTCCCCCTTCCGTCCATGCCGAGTCCTGCGCGAGTACGGAGCGGTCGACAGCCATCCAGTGCAACGGGAAGGAGCCGTGCAACTCAGGCGAGAACTGACGGAATTCGGCGTCCGAGAGCCCCTCACGGCTCTTCGGTGTGGGGTGCAGCGGGTGACCGAGCAGAAGGGACTGCTCGCCCGTCAGGAAGGGGTCCGCCTCGCTGGACGGTTCCGGGCTGCGACGGCGCTCCGTGATGAAGGCGGCGGTCCTGTGGACCGAGTCGGCGACCCTGCCGACCAGCTCGGTGCTGTCGCTCTGACCGGCTTCCCTGCCGAGCAGGGCGGCGACGGTGACGGCATCGGCGCGTGGTGCGCCGATCGATCCTCCTTCGAGCACCGGTTTACCGAACCGGTGCCAGCCGGTGGCCGACCAGTACAGGACGGGAACCAGCAGCGCGATACCGCTGGCGTTCAGTGGGATACGGAGGGTGAGCCCGGCGGGTGCCGACAGGTTGGTCTCCCGCACCCAGCAGCGGAGCAGGTTCTCGACGGCTGCGGCTTCGGCGGCCGTGTGGGGGTCCGATGCGTCGACTGGGTCGTCGAAATGGCCGAGTGCCGGGTGGCCGCCCGGGGTCCGGTCCGCCGTCATCTGGCGTGGCACGGTCTCGGGACCGGCCGAGAGAGAGCCTGTCGACACCGGGCCGGCGGTGAGGGAGTCGGCCCGGACGGGGCGGGCCGGGGGCGGACCCGCCTTACGGCTGCCGGGGATGGCGGAGTCTCCGGTCTCGGGGGCGTCAGGGTCGGGTGTGGGGTTCACGGGGTGCTTCCTTGCGCAGCCGGGGAAATGGGGGGAGGTGGCTTCAGTGCGGGCGGCGGGCCCGGCGACGGACGCGGGTCGCGTGTTCTGCGGCAGACAGGGCATCGGCCAGCCGGTCCAGAACCGCGTCCGCCTGTTCGTCGGTGAGATTGAGCGGAGGCAGCAGACGGACCACGTCGGCATGGTGACCGCCGAGTCCGACAATGAGCCCCCTGGCCAGGCACTCCCGCTGCACGGCAGCCGCGAGCACGGGGGCGGCGGACGAGGGGAGGACGGCATCGGGCCACCCGGCTTCCACGGGGGGCGCGACGGTCGCGGCGTTCGCGGGGGGTGCGACGGTCCCGGCGTCCGCGGCGTGCCTGGCGTCCACGGGTGCGAGGGTCTGGGCGGTGCCCGCGGCTTCGGCTGCTTCCGGGTCGACGAGCTCCAGGCCGATCATCAGGCCCCGGCCCCGGACGTCGCCGATGACGGGGTGGTCGGCGGCCAGGTCCCGCAGTCGGCCCATCATTCGGGCGCCCAGGTCGGCCGCACGTTCGGCGAGCCGGTTCTCGCGGACATGGGCGAGCGTGGCGGCGCCGGCGGCCATGGCGAGCTGGTTGCCGCGGAAAGTACCGGCGCGGGCTCCGGGCCCCCCGCAGTCCAGTTCCGACCGGTAGACGATGACAGCGAGAGGGAGGGAACCACCGATGGCCTTGGACATCACCATCACGTCGGGCACGATGCCGCTGTGCTCGACGGCCCAGAAGGCACCGGTCCGGCCGACGCCGGTCTGCACCTCGTCGGCGATGAGCGGAATGGACCGGTCAGCAGTGATCTTCCGGATACGGCGCATCCAGCGGTCCGGGCCGGGGATCACCCCGCCCTCGCCCTGCACCGGTTCGAGGATCATCCCGGCCGGCGGGGCCACCCCGCTCCCGGGGCCGTCGAGAAGGCTTTCGGTCCAGTCACCGGCCAGCTCCGCACCACGGGCGCCGCCGACGCCGAACGGGCAGCGGTGGTCCCGTGGATACGGCAGCCGTGTCACCCGTACGTCGTGGGCGCCGCCGGACAGCGGCGACGCACCGGCCGCGTTGCCGTGGCAGACACCGGCGAACGAGAGGATCCCGCTGCGGCCGGTGGCGGTTCGGACGAGGGCGAGAGCTGCTTCGACCGCGTCGGTACCGGTCGGCCCGCAGAACCGCACCCGGGCTCGATCCGCGAAGGAGCGCGGCAGCGTCTCGAACAGCTCCCTGGTGAAGGCGTCCTGGACCGGCGTGGAGAGATCCAGGACGTGCAGGGGCGCACCCGAGGCGATCACCTTCTTGATCGCTTCGAGGACCACCGGGTGGTTGTGTCCGAGTGCCAGGGCCCCCGCCCCGGACAGGCAGTCGAGGTAGCGCCGTCCGTCCGCGCCCTCGATGGTGAGCCCACGCGCGCGTACCGGCACGATCGGCAGCGACCGGGCGTAGGTACGGGCCGCCGATTCCCGCAGCGGCTGCCGGCGCAGGGACCCCCGGTGCGCTGTCGTCACCGCCGACGGTGCGGTCTCGGTCACGGCCACTGCTGTTGGTCCTCCCGCTGTACGGATCGGCTGTAGCGCCGCTCGCCCCACCACCGACGCCCGGGTGCCGAACGCAGCCCAAAGGCCCCCAGCCGTACCAACGACGAAGTCACCCTGGAATCACGGGTAAGTCGGAAGATCCTTGCGGTGGCGGAACCACAGCCCTGCCTCATGCCGTCCACATCGGCACCGGCATAGTGGGGCCCGCGCTGCGGTCCCGGTCGGTTCCACAGTGCCGAGATCCGTTGTTCCGAAGTCCTCGTTCCGAAGTCCTTGTTCCGAAGTCCTGTTCCAAAGCCCCAGGGGGAATCACCACATGCGACCGCTACGCCCGATTTCAGCCGAACGCCGCGGGAAGCGCGCATCCCGGCGAACCCTTCCCGCCGTGACCGCGGTTGGTCTCACGGCGGTGCTCGCACTGGCCGTGACCGCCTGCGGCCCCGGTGACGACAACGCCGATGCCAAACCGGCCGCCAGTACGTCGTCGGCCCCGGACGGCAAGGTCGTCATACCGGACAACGTCAAGGGTGTGCTGAAGAAGCACGGCTTCGACCTGGACAAGTGGAAGCACGGCGAGTGGAAGAACTGGGACAGGGACAAGTGGCTGCGTGAGGCGCAGGACTTCGTCAACCCGGTCATCTCCGGGCTCTGGGACCCGTCCAGGATGCGGCACGCGTCCAAGCCCCCGGAGAAGCCCGTCGACAACGACATCTCCGGTGACAAGGGGGTGACCGACCCGACACCGGCGCCGGTGACCGCGCAGGGGGTGAACGCCCCGTACCACCAGAGCGTCCCGGAGGCCGGCAAGGTCTTCTTCGACAGCCCCGAAGGGTCGATGGTCTGCTCGGCGACGGTCGTGGAGGACCCCGCGCACCCCGGGAAGTCCAACCTGGTATGGACGGCGGGCCACTGTGTGCATGCGGGGAAGAAGGGCGGCTGGTACCGGAACATCGCCTTTGTCCCCTCGTACAACAACAGCGGTAAGTCCGCGGCCCAGTTGCAGAACGCCCAGAAGGACGAAGTCGCTCCGTACGGTGTCTTCTGGGCGGACTGGGCCCAGACCTCCGAGCAGTGGATCGACAACGGCGGTCCCACCGGTGGCCAGGGCGCCCCGTACGACTTCGCGGTCCTGCACGTCACTCCGGAGAAGGGAAGCACCAAGTCTCTTGAGGAGACGGTCGGAGGCGCACTCCCGGTGAACTTCAACGCACCGGCTGTGCCGCAAATTTCAGGGCTGACGGCGACCGGCTACCCCGCGGCGCCGCCTTTCGACGGCCAGAAGCTGTTCCAGTGCTCCGACCGTCCGGGACGTCTTTCGCTCTCCGCTGCCGATCCGACGATGTACCGCGTCGGCTGCACCATGACCGGCGGGTCGTCGGGCGGCGGCTGGATCGCCAAGGGCGCCGACGGCAAGCCCGCGCTGGTGTCCAACACCTCCATCGGCCCGGTGACCGCGGGCTGGCTTGCCGGTCCGCGCCTCGGCAAAGTCGCCAAGGGCGTCTATGACTCGGTCAGCAAGAAGTACGCGGGCCAGTAGACGGGTAGGCAGGCAGACCGCCAACCGGCAAAAAGGCAGAGGCCGAGGGCCTGTCCTCTCTGCGGAGAGAGGAAACTCCCCAGGGCACGGGGGTGGTGGCCCGCGCTCCGTGTGTCAGGGCGCCCCAGGGACGTTTTGCGCCAG
>NZ_JBHYWP010000022.1:0-27570 GCF_042751845.1 Streptomyces sp. NPDC059398
GCGGGCCCCCGGGTTCCGGCGCGCGCGGGGGCCCCCCCGGGGCGGGGCGCGGGGCCCCCCGGCGGGAGCGGGGAGCGGCAACCGGGCCGTGACCGGGGCGACTCGGGTGTCCGGGCCGGGCGGGCCGGTCTGACCGGCCGAGGGCGGGACGGCGTAACCGGTCGAGTCCGGGTCGCCGCGAGGACCGCCGCGCCGGGTCAGGCCGTCTTGATCGCCGAGATGTCGAAGGTCAGCTTGACCTTGTCGCTGACCATGACGCCACCGGTCTCCAGTGCGGCGTTCCAGGTCAGGCCCCAGTCGGAGCGGAGGATCTCGGTGCTGCCCTCGAAGCCGACGCGCTGGTTGCCGTAGACGTCGGTGGCCGCGCCGTGGAACTCCAGGTCGATGGAGAGCGGCTTGGTGACGTCCTTGATGGTCAGGTCGCCGACGATGCGGTACGCGTCGCCGCCGAGCTGCTCGGCGCGCGTGGAGCGGAACGTCATGTGCGGGAACTGCTCGGCGTCGAAGAAGTCGCCGCTGCGCAGATGGCCGTCGCGGTCCGCCATCCCGGTGTCGATGCTCTCGATGCGGATGTCGATGGCCGCGGTGGACTTCGCCGGGTCGGAGCCGTCCAGGTGCAGGGTGCCCTCGTGCTCGGTGAAGGAGCCGCGCACGTTGGTCACCATGGCGTGGCGCACGGTGAAGCCGATGGAGCTGTGTGCCGGGTCGATGCTGTAGTCACCGGACAGGGCGGCCAGGGCGGGGTCCACCGGGAGGGTGGTGGTGGCGGCCGGGGCGGCGGGGGACTTGCGGTTGAACAGAGCCATGGCTCCTCCTCGGGTGGTGGCTGCGGTCGCGATCAAGGTTGTTTAACCTTCAACCAGATGCACTGTAGGCATATCTGGTTCAAAATTCAACATCTCTGTCCGACAGGGATCCGCCGGGAGCGGGATGCGGGGAGGACGCCCTCTGGCGGACGCGCGTAGAGCTGCGGCACCATCTGTCCCGCTCCACCTGCACAGCCGGCCCATGAACAACCCGTTCCATCACGGTCATCACGGTCATCAGCAGGAGGGAAACCCATGAAGATCCGCCCGCTCCGCCCGGCAGGCCGAGGCGGCGAGGTCCGTACGGCGCGCCCGCTCCGTCCGGTGCTCGCCGCGCTCGCGCTCGTCATCGGCGTGCTGTTCGCTCCGGGTACCGGCGTCATCGGGGGCGCCACCGACGCCTTCGCCGCCACCAAGATCAGCCATGCGACGGCCACTTCGATGTTCCGCTCGTCCGGCATCACCTGGTCGTCGTCCGGCGGTTGCTCCGACCGGTCCGTGGCGACCTGCACCTCTTTCGACCAGCTCAACCTGGCCACCGCGCAGGGCGCCCAGACCCTCAAGGGCGCACTCGGCTGTGCCATGAACATCACGGGCGGCACCGAGACCGGCCATGCGTCCGGCACGTACTCCCACTGGAACGGCTACAAGCTCGACATCGGCAAGACGACCTGTCTGACGAACTACGTCAAGAACACGTTCACGTACATCGGTCTGCGCGGTGACGGCTACCCGCAGTGGAAGTCCGGCGCGGGCAATGTGTACGCGGACGAGGGCAGCCACTGGGATGTCACGTTCTACAACTGCGGTGGCTGCTGACGCCGGAGCCCGTTGCGGAAAGCGCTTGCTCCCGGTTCACGGTGATCCGGGAGCAAGCGGGGGCAAGCGCTTTCTGTTCATGTTGTCCAGACCATTGCCCGGCCGTTGAGGCCCTGCTACACCAGCGGTTAGCAGACCCACGCCCCCTTCTTCCGGGAGTCCCCTGTGCCCTCGCTGCCCCCCTGGTCCCGCCGCGCCTTCCTCTCGTCCGCGGGCGCCGGCGCGCTCACCCTCACGGCCGTCCCGTACGCGAACGCCGCCCCGGCCGCGCCGGTCGCGCCGGCCGCGCCGTCCACGGGGCGGACGGCCACCGCCGCGGGCACCGGCTCCGACGACGAGTTCGCGACACTGCGCGGCCGCTGGCTGGACCTCGCGCTCGGCTCCGGCTACGACGCGACCGCCGAGCCGTACGCCTCCCGGCTGAAGGCCACCGGTCAACTCGCCGCGCAGGTAAGGGCGTCGATGGCGCCGACGGACAAGTCCCTCTGGCCGGACTCCCCGTTCGACCCGCCGGCCGGTATCACCCAGAGCTACACCCGGCTGTGGACGATGACCCAGGCGTACCTCCAGGACGGCACCGGACTCACCGGCGACGCCGGACTGCTCACCGATGTGATCACCGGCATCGACCATCTCTCGGCGAAGATCTACCACCCCGCCACCAAGGTCTACGGCAACTGGTGGGAGTGGCAGATCGGCAGCCCCCGGCTTCTGATGGACCTGGTGGCCGCCCTCTACGACCACCTCACCGACACGCAGATCCAGGCAGCCTGCGCCGCCGTCGACCACTTCATCCCCGACTCGGTGCTCGCCGACTACTCCGGTACGTCGACCGGCGCCAACCGGGTCGACCTCTGCCGCTCGGTCGCCATGCGCGGCGTGAACGGCCGCTCCGCGGAGAAGATCGCGCTGGCCCGCGACGCGCTCTCGCCCGTCTTCCCGTACGTCACCACGGGCGACGGGCTCTACCCCGACGGCTCGTTCATCCAGCACACGACGATCGCCTACTCGGGCACCTACGGTCAGGTCATGCTGGACGGCCTCGGCCGGCTCTTCACCCTGCTCGCCGGATCCACCTGGGACGTCACCGACCCGAACCGGCAGGTCATCCTGGACAGTGTCGAGAACGCCTATGCGCCCATCATCTACAACGGCCTGGCCATGGACAGCGTCAACGGGCGTGCGGTCAGCCGCGGTTACCTGGCCGCCGACGACCAGCACGTGATGCGCAGCGACCACTTCCACGGCAAGGGGCTGATAGCCGCCATGGCGGTGATAGCCGGCGGCGCGCCGGACGCGGAGCGGCTGCGCTGGCAGTCGATGATCAAGGGCTGGATCGAGCGGGACACCACCACACCGATCCTCACCTCGCCGCAGTTCGGTGTCGCCGACCTCTCCCGGCTCTCGGCGGTCGCCCACGCACCGGTGGCCGCGGCCCCCGAGCCGGTCGCCCACCGCCTCTTCGCCTCCATGGACCGCGCGGTGCACCGCCGCCACGGCTGGGCGGCGAACATCTCGATGTCCTCCGAGCGGATCTCGTACTACGAGTGCGGCAACGGCGAGAACCTGCACGGCTGGCACACCGGCGCCGGAATGCTGTACTGGTGGCCCGGGCAGCAGGCGAACGACCACTACACGGACTGGTTCTGGCCCACCGTCGACCCGTACCGGATGCCGGGGACGACCGTGTCGACCAAGCGGCTTGCCGACGAGGCGGGCGGGGAGTGGGGCGCCGCCAAGCCCGCCGTCCAGTGGGTGGGCGGGGCCAGTGACGGGGAGTTCGCGGCCGTCGGCCAGCATGTGAAGGGGCTGCTCTCCACGCTCCAGGCCCGTAAGTCCTGGTTCTGCGTCGCGGACACGGTGATCTGCCTCGGCGCGGGGATCACCGCCACCGACGGGGTTCCGGTCGAGACCGTGGTCGACAACCGCAACCTCGGAGCCGGCGGCAGAGGCGCGTTCACCCTGGACGACCGCCGCCGCCCGCACTGGGCCCATCTCGCCGGGCACGGCGGCTGGGTCTTCCCCGGCGGCACCGACGCACTGCACACCCGGCGCGAGGCCCGCACCGGGGCCTGGCACGACATCAACACCACCAGCTCGACCGAGAAGCAGACCCGCACCTTCCAGACCCTCTGGCTCGATCACGGTACGGACCCGGTGGACGCCTCCTACGCCTATCTGCTGATGCCGGGGGCCTCCCGGCGTACGCTCGCGGCCCGCGCCGCCGACCGCCGCTGGCTGGAGGTACTGGCCAACACGGCGTCCCGGCAGGCGGTCGCCGTCCGCTCACTGGGGCTGACAGCGGCGAACTTCTGGCAGGCGGGTACGGTGGGCCCGCTCACCGCATCCGCTCCGTCGAGCGTGCTGGTGCGGAGCAAGCGGCACACCGCCACCCTGCACATCAGCGAGCCGCCGCGCACCGGAAAGCCGGTGGAGATCGTCTGGAAACAGCCGGTACGCCGGGTGACCAGTGCCGATCCCTCCGTACAGGTCATCTCGACCGGCCACGCGCTGCGGCTGCGGATCACCCCGGGAACGGCGGGCGCGACACACGCCTGCGAGGTCGTCCTTGGCTGAGCCGTCCGGCCCCGGCCGCGCTCCCGTCCGCCAGGCACCGCTCCTGGAACTCTTGTGGGGGTTCCACAATCCAGGGTGGTCCTGGGCTGGCACTTGGGCTGCGCGGCCGGGCTCTTCTGTCCAGGGCGGCCAGGAAACTGGCCCGGAGACTGTGCGAAGTCCACTGCGTATTTTCTTGGCGCAGTTCGTAGGGTCGGAACATGACCGTTTTGGACGAGACCGCGAGCGAGCCCACCGACGCACGCGGACGGGTGGCCGAACTGCTGGCGCTGCGCGAGCAGGCCAGGCGAGGGCCCAGCGAGCGAGCGACCGAGACCCAGCACGCGAAGGGCAAGCTCACCGCGCGCGAGCGCATCGAGCTCCTGGTGGACCCGGGTTCGTTCAAGGAGGTCGAACAGCTGCGCCGGCACCGGGCGACCGGATTCGGCCTGGAGGCGAAGAAGCCGTACACCGACGGTGTGATCACCGGATGGGGCACGGTCGAGGGCCGGACGGTCTTCGTCTACGCACACGACTTCCGGATCTTCGGCGGCGCGCTGGGCGAGGCTCACGCCACCAAGATCCACAAGATCATGGACATGGCGATCTCGGCGGGTGCGCCGCTGGTGTCGCTGAACGACGGCGCGGGCGCCCGTATCCAGGAGGGCGTCTCGGCGCTCGCCGGATACGGCGGGATCTTCCAGCGCAACACCCGGGCATCGGGCGTGATCCCGCAGATCAGCGTGATGCTCGGCCCGTGCGCCGGCGGCGCGGCCTACAGCCCCGCCCTGACGGACTTCGTGTTCATGGTCCGCGAGACCTCGCAGATGTTCATCACGGGCCCCGACGTGGTGCGTGCGGTGACCGGCGAGGAGATCACCCAGAACGGTCTCGGCGGCGCCGATGTGCACGCCGAGACCTCCGGGGTGTGCCACTTCGCGTACGACGACGAGGAGACCTGCATCGCCGAGGTCCGCTACCTCATCTCGATGCTGCCCTCGAACAACCGCGAGAACCCGCCCTCGCACCCCAGCGACGACCCGGCCGAGCGCCGCTCGGAGCGGCTGCTCGACCTGGTGCCGGCCGACGGCAACCGCCCCTACGACATGCACCAGGTCATCGAGGAGCTCGTCGACGACGGCGACTACCTGGAGGTCCACGAGCGCTGGGCGCGCAACATCATCTGCGCCCTGGCCCGGCTCGACGGCCAGGTCGTCGGCATCGTGGCGAACCAGCCGCAGTCCCTGGCGGGCGTCCTGGACATCGAGGCGTCCGAGAAGGCCGCCCGCTTCGTCCAGATGTGCGACGCGTTCAACATCCCGATCGTCACCCTCCTGGACGTGCCCGGATTCCTGCCGGGTGTGGACCAGGAGCACGGCGGGATCATCCGCCACGGCGCCAAGCTGCTGTACGCGTACTGCAACGCGACGGTGCCCCGGATCTCGCTGATCCTGCGCAAGGCGTACGGGGGCGCGTACATCGTCATGGACTCCCAGTCCATCGGCGCCGACCTCACCTACGCCTGGCCGACCAACGAGATCGCGGTGATGGGCGCCGAGGGCGCGGCCAACGTCATCTTCCGCAAGCAGATCGCGGAGGCCGAGGACCCGGACGCGATGCGCCAGAAGATGGTCAAGGAGTACAAGGCCGAGCTGATGCACCCGTACTACGCGGCCGAGCGCGGGCTCGTGGACGATGTCATCGACCCGGCCGAGACCCGCGAGGTCCTCATCGCCTCACTCGCGATGCTGCGGACCAAGCACGCCGACCTTCCCTCCCGCAAGCACGGCAACCCGCCGCAGTAGGCGCCCGCCGTACCTCTCCCAGCTCACTTCCGGCACGTCCCGGCCCGTCTCAGTAAGGGGAAACACCTTGAGTACTCCCACCGCCGCCGCATCGCTGCTCCGCGTCGAGAAGGGCCACGCGGAGCCGGAGGAGCTGGCCGCGATCACCGCGATCCTGCTGGCCCGCGCAGGCAGCCGCCCCGAGGCCCCGGCGCACCCGCGCTCCACCACGGCGGGCTGGCGCCGCCTGGAGCGCTCCCGGGGCTTCCGGGCCCCGCACTCCTGGCAGGGCTGAGCCCGCACTCCTGGCAGGGCTGAACCGGCCCGCCGGTACCCGCCCACAGCGAAGGCCCGCACCCTCTCTCCGGAGGGTGCGGGCCTTTCCGCTGTGCGAGCTGTACTACCGGGGACGGCCCGGGACCAGGACCTAACGCAGACGTGCCATCAGTGCGTGCTCGACGAGCGTGATCAGCGCGCTCTTCGCGTCCGCGCGGTGTCGTGCGTCGGTGGTGAGGATGGGGGTGTCGGGGCCGATCTGGAGGGCTTCGCGTACTTCGTCGGGGGTGTAGGGCTGGTGTCCGTCGAAGCCGTTGAGGGCGATGACGAAGGGGAGTCCTGAGTTTTCGAAGTAGTCGACGGCGGGGAAGCAGTCGGCGAGACGGCGGGTGTCGACGAGGACGACGGCGCCGATGGCGCCGCGTACGAGGTCGTCCCACATGAACCAGAAGCGGTCCTGTCCTGGGGTGCCGAACAGGTAGAGGATGAGGTCCTGGTCGAGGGTGATGCGTCCGAAGTCCATGGCCACCGTGGTGGTGGTCTTGTCCCCGGTGTGTGTGAGGTCGTCGATGCCCGCCGAAGCGGACGTCATGACGGCCTCGGTACGCAGCGGGTTGATCTCCGAGACGGCGCCGACGAACGTGGTTTTGCCCACGCCGAAGCCCCCTGCCACCACGATCTTCGCGGAGGTAGTGGAGCGGGCTGCACCGCCGCTAGAGCTTGCGAAGTCCACTGAGCACCCTTTCGAGCAGTGTCACGTCTGGCTGGCCGCCGGCGGCATCGTCGCCGCCGGGCTGATGGATGGCGACGAGCCCGGCCTCCGCCAGATCGGCGACGAGGATCCGGGCGACGCCGAGAGGAATCGTAAGAAGAGCCGAGATCTCGGCAACAGACTTGATCTCGACACAGAGCCGGCAGATCCGCTGGTGCTCGGGCAACTGCCCTTGCAGCTGTGACGGTTCCGCCGTGGTACTGACCAGTGCCTCGATGGCGAGCTGGTACCGCGGCCTGGTCCGGCCGCCGGTCATGGCGTACGGCCGCACCAGGGGATTGTGGGCGGCCGGGGCCGGGTCGGGCTGCTGCTGCGGCGTCCAGTGCGGCTGCACCGGCTGGATGCGCGGCGGCTCGTCGTACGGCGACGGGGGCTGCGGCTGCTGGTGGGGCTGTGTGCCGTGTCTGCCCGGCGTGGAGGGAAAGCCGAAACGGGTCCGGTCGAACTCGTCCGGAACCTGCTGTTCACCGTAGTAAGGGTGACCGCCTGGGGGTGTTGCCACGTTTCCTCCTCCGACTGCCCGTCGCTGTTCCTGTGGAGCCGCGCCACCGCACCCTATGGCGCGGTGGCGAGAAACGCACTGTCTGTTTGCTAGTTGAGAAGACTGCCCTGCAGTTCGGCACGGAGATCCGGGGTCAGCACACTGCCCGCGCGGTCCACCAGAAGGGCCATCTCGTAACCCACCAGACCGATGTCGGCCTCGGGGTGGGCGAGGACGGCGAGCGAGGAGCCGTCGGAGACGGACATGATGAAGAGGAAGCCGCGCTCCATCTCCACGACGGTCTGGTTGACATGACCGCCCTCAAAGATCCGGGACGCCCCCGCGGTGAGCGAGGTCAGCCCGGAGGCTACGGCCGCCAGCTGGTCGGCACGGTCACGCGGGAACCCCTCGGACATCGCCAGAAGGAGTCCGTCGGCGGAGACCACCACTGTGTGGGACACCCCGGGGGTGTTGTCCACGAAGTTGGTGATCAACCAGTTCAGGTTCTGCGCCGCCTGGCTCATCGGGCTCACACTAACGCTCCTGGTTGTAGGTGCTGTCAGGACCGCCGTGGTGATTCCCGGTGGCCTGACCGTTCGTGTCACTACCTTCGTTGCGCCCCCGCAGGACACCGCGGCGCAGATTGCTCAACCTGCCCCGGACGTCCTCGGGTGCGCGGGAGACCTGGGGGCCGCCCTGCGGGGTCTGCTCAGCCTTGCCCTCGACCAGGTTGGCCTTGGGCACCCGCCGGGGGAGACCGGAGGGGGTGACCCCGCCCGCTTTCGGCTCGCGCAGCTGGTCCGCCCGCTGCCAGCGCTCGTCGTTCGACGAACGCCAGTCGTCCGGCCGGCTGCTCTCCCCGTTCTCCTCCCCGTCGTTCCGCTCCGCTGGATCCTGCTCTCCGGCCTGGGACGGACCGGAAGTTCCCTGACCGGACTGCTGCTGCCCGGACCACGGCCGGCCCTGCTGCTGACCGGAGTGCTGCTGGCCGGACTGCTGTGCTCCGGGGGCCGCCTTCGGGACCTGCTGACCGCCGCGGCGGGGAAGGCCGGCGTCGGTCAGTTCGTGTGAGGTGCTCGGAGACGGTCCCGGACGGTCGAAGCCTACGCGCTCGGAAGCGGCTGCGGGAGCGCCCTGTACAGAATCCGCCTCCGGCTGGTAGACCGACCCGAAACCGCTCTGGTACGTGGCCTGACCAGCCCAGTCGCCCTGCGGGGACGACTGCTCGAACGCGCTGTCGTACCGCGGCTCCTGGCCGTACTGTGCAGAGCCGTTGCCGTACTGCGCCGGGTGCTCCTGCTGCGGATACCGGCCCTGCCCGTACTGCTGCTGGTCCGGGAACTGCCCCTGCCCGTACTGCTGGCCCTGCCCCGGCACCTCGTCGCGGAAGAGCGGCCTGCCGTCGGCCTCGTGCCCGCCCTCCAGCGCCGCGCGGCGCTCCTCGCGCAGCAGCGAGCGGTTGACCGGGTCGAGGCGGCGCGGCCCGCCGTCACCGTAACGGGCGTCGTCGAAGCCGAGTTCGGCCGCCGTGCGCTGCGGAGCCGGTGGGAACGACTGCTGGTCCCTTTGCTGCTCCGGAATGATCGAGGAGACGCTGAAGTCGTCCGACGGCAGCGGATCGCCGCCCCCGCCGTGGGTGATGGCGTCGGGGAGCATGACCAGCGATGTGGTGCCCGCCTGCTCGCCCGAGGGGCGCAGCTGGACGCGTACGCCGTGCCGGTCGGCGAGACGCCCGACCACGAACAGCCCCATACGCTGCGAGATCGCCGCGTCCACGGTCGGCGGGTTGGCCAGCTTGTGGTTGATGTCCGCGAAGTCCTCGGCGGTGAGGCCGATGCCCTTGTCATGGATCTCGATCATCACCCGGCCGTCCGGCAGCCGGGTCGCCGCGACGCGCACCTTGGTCTGCGGAGAGGAGAACGTGGTGGCGTTCTCAAGCAGCTCGGCGAGCAGATGCACCAGGTCGGTGACGGACTGCCCGTGGATGTCGGTCTCGGGGACCCCGGTCAGCTCGATGCGCTCGTACGACTCCACCTCGGACGAGGCGGCCCTGAGCACATCGACCAGCGGGACCGGCTGGTTCCAGCGCCGCCCCGGCTCCTCGCCCGCCAGGACGAGAAGGTTCTCGCCGTTGCGCCGCATCCGGGTCGCGAGGTGGTCGAGCCTGAAGAGGCTCTCCAGCTGCTCGGGCTCGGCCTCGTTGTTCTCCAGATCGGTGATCAGGGTCAGCTGGCCCTCGATGAGCGACTGGTTGCGCCGCGAGAGGTTGGTGAAGATCGCGTTGACGTTGCCCCGGAGCATGGCCTGCTCGGACGCGAGCCTGACGGCCTCGCGGTGCACCTGGTCGAAGGCCCGTGCCACCTCGCCGATCTCGTCCCGGGTGTGGATCGGGATGGGCTCGACCCGGGTGTCCACCCGGCCCGGCTCCGTACGCGAGAGCTGGTCGACGAGCATCGGCAGGCGTTGCTCGGCCACTCCGAAGGCGGCGGTGCGCAGCCGGCGCATGGCCCGGCTCATCTGGCGGGCCATCATCCCGGCCAGGACGAAGGCGACCAGCAGGGCGACCAGGACGACGGCGCCGTTGGTGATGGCGTCGTTCTTCGCGTCGTGCGAGATGGACGCCGCATCGCCGACCGCCTTGTCGACCAGGTTCTTCTCGACCGTGCTGTAGCCGTTGAACCGGGTGCCCGCCGCGATGGCCCAGGACTCCGCGTCGATGCCCTTGGCCTTCAGCGCCGCAGGCGTCCGGCCCCTGCCGATCTCGGCCGCGATGCCGTCGAACATCGACCCGCCCTTGGACGGCGGGGTCACATAGTGCTTCTTCGACCCGGCCGCCGCCTTCTTGTCGCGGGCGGCATAGCCCTTGGCGGCGGCGGCCTGGTCGGCCATCGACCGCTTCAGACCGGCCGCGTCCTCCTCGGTGCCGCCGGAGAGGTACTCCTGGAGGGCGATCTGTTCCAGGTAGTTGTACGAGTTGAACGCGACGACCTGCGCCTGGAAGGTCGCGGGGTCCTGGCTCGGGCGTACCAGCAGATGCGTACCGATGGAGCGCTGAAGCGATTCTGCTGCCTGGGCCAGCTGGATCGCGTAGACCGTGCGGCCGTAGCTGGTGATGTTGCCCGTGCCGAGACCGAGTTCATTGGAGAACTCCATCAGCGAGTGCTGGACCCTGACGTAGCCCTCTTCGGTCTTCACCGGGTCCATCGCCTCGGTGTACGCGGTCTTGCGCAGCGTGCCGAGGGTGGGCTCCTCCTTGCGGAAGAGCTGGAGCCGGCGCTCCAGACCCCTGGTCCTCGGCAGCTTCTTCACCGCGGTGTCGAAGGACCTGGCGGCCTCGTCGGTGCGGCGGTAGGCGTCCTTGACGGTGATGTTGCCGGTGCGCTTGTTGGAGAGCAGCGGCTCCGCAGTGGTGTCGCGCTCCTCAAGCAGCCTCTCGCTGTACGCCGAAGCTGCCCGTACGACGAGTGCAACCCGTTCGGCGTCCCGTGCGTCATTCCAGGTAGTGATCGAGCTCTTCACCTGGAACGAGCCCATGACCAGGCCGACGACGACCGGGATCAGCAGAATGGCGTTGAGCTTCGTGGGCACGCGCCAGTTCGGCGGCGACAGCCGGCCGCCGCGCTTCCCGGCGCCGCGGACAGCGGCCGCGGAACGGTCGGCAGGAGACGCCGCCGACTGCGACGGCGGCGTGAAGTTCCCCCGCTTCTGCTCCGCCGCGGAGCTCTTCCTGCTTCGCCTCACTCGACCAACAACCTCTCGGCGTCGGCACCTGCGGTGTGCCGTCCATCGTTCAGAGCCGTACTCGGACCGGCCGTCGAACGGAGACGGTCCTACTCGGGAGTTCGCCGAATTCCAGCACGTCGGGCGGCGTGGCTCCAAACAGCTGGAACCCGCCGCACCGAGTGGCGTATGCCTCAGATAAAACGGTCAAAAAGAGCGAGCGGCGCCAAAAGCAGAGACCGCTGTGTGCAGAGCGGCACCGTGCGGATGCAACGGGTGTCCGCAGTCGGTGAATTCTCTGTCGAAACGTTATGAACATGGGGGCGGATCGTGTCAAAGCCCACAGTCCGCCCCAGATCGGCTACGGCAACTGCCGTAGCCGGATGACTACTTGAGACGTGCCATCAGTGCGTGCTCGACGAGCGTGATGAGTCCGCTCTTTGCATCTGCGCGGTGTCGTGCGTCGGTGGTGAGGATGGGGGTGTCGGGGCCGATCTGGAGGGCTTCGCGTACTTCGTCGGGGGTGTAGGGCTGGTGTCCGTCGAAGCCGTTGAGGGCGATGACGAAGGGGAGTCCTGAGTTTTCGAAGTAGTCGACGGCGGGGAAGCAGTCGGAAAGGCGGCGGGTGTCGACGAGGACGACGGCGCCGATGGCGCCGCGTACGAGGTCGTCCCACATGAACCAGAAGCGGTCCTGTCCTGGGGTGCCGAACAGGTAGAGGATGAGGTCCTGGTCGAGGGTGATGCGTCCGAAGTCCATGGCCACCGTGGTGGTGGTCTTGTCCCCGGTGTGTGTGAGGTCGTCGATGCCCGCCGAAGCGGACGTCATGACGGCCTCGGTACGCAGCGGGTTGATCTCCGAGACGGCGCCGACGAACGTGGTTTTGCCCACGCCGAAGCCCCCTGCCACCACGATCTTCGCCGAAGTGGTCGATCTGGCCGGCGCGCTGCTAGAGCTTGCGAAGTCCACTGAGCACCCTTTCGAGCAGTGTCACGTCCGGCGTGCCGCCGGCCTCTCCGTTGCCCGGCTGGTGGATCGCCACCATGCCGGCCTCCGCCAGGTCGGCCACGAGGATCCGCGCCACCCCCAGCGGCATCGAGAGCAGCGCCGACACCTCGGCCACCGACTTGACCTCACGGCACAGATGGCAGATCCGCTGGTGCTCGGGGAGCAGGCCCGCGAGGTGCACCGGGTCGGCCGTGGTGCTGACCAGCGCCTCTATGGCGAGCTGGTAGCGGGGCCTGGTCCGGCCGCCGGTCATGGCGTACGGACGTACCAGTGGCTGGTCGCCCTCACTGTCGTACGACGCGTCGTGCAGCACGCCGTACGGATCGTGCGAGGCGGGGGGCGGGGTCATGGATCCTCCGGGCGTGACAGCGATGAGTCCGAGTGCCGTCTGACTGGGCCGGTGGGGGGCGGGATGCGGCCGGGACGGTGGTTGATGAACGTACGGGCTGAACCTGTGGGGGACGTGTCTAGTGGAGCAGGCTCCCCTGGAGTTCGGCCCGCAGGTCCGGGGTGAGCACGCTGCCCGCCCGGTCGACGAGCAGGGCCATCTCGTACCCGACCAGACCGATGTCGCAGTCCGGGTGGGAGAGCACGGCGAGCGAGGAGCCGTCCGAGACCGACATGAGGAAGAGGAAGCCGCGCTCCATCTCCACCACGGTCTGGGCGACTTCGCCGCCTTCGAAGATCCGGGAGGCCCCCGCGGTGAGCGAGGTCAGCCCGGAGGCTACGGCCGCCAGCTGGTCGGCACGGTCACGCGGAAAGCCTTCGGACATGGCCAGCAGAAGCCCGTCGGCCGAGACCACCACGGTGTGGGAAACCCCTGGGGTGTTGTCCACGAAGTTCGTGATCAACCAG
Source organism: Streptomyces sp. NPDC059398 (assembly GCF_042751845.1). NCBI lineage: Bacteria > Bacillati > Actinomycetota > Actinomycetes > Kitasatosporales > Streptomycetaceae > Streptomyces > Streptomyces sp. NPDC059398. The sequence goes on from NZ_JBHYWP010000022.1 coordinate 13,078, forward strand.
TTCAGATTCTGCGCCGCCTGGCTCATCGGACTCAACTAGTGCTCCTGCTGGTGAGAGGGGCCGGTTCCGGCCTGGCGACCCTGTTGGATGCCACGCCGGAGGTTGGTCAGCCGGCCGCGTACGTCGTCGGGCGCACGCGAAACCTGCGGACCGGCCTGGTGGGCCTGCTGCTGTGCGGTGCCGGGCACCAGATTGGCGCGCGGCACGCGCCGGGGCAGACCGGATGTGGTGACACCACCGGCGGCGGGCTTCTTAGCCCGCTCGGCCTGCCGTACGAGTTCGTCGTTGGGCGACGCCCGCCAGTTGCTGCCGGGGGCGGTCTGCGCCATCGGGTCACTGGGCTGCGCGGCCGGCTCGGGCTGCTGCGGAGCGGCCGGTTCCTGCGGCTGGGCGTTCCTCGCGGACTGCGCGCCGTGGAACCAGTTGGTCTCCAGGGTGTCGTAGAGCGGGGTGCGCCCGTCGCCGGGGTCGGCCGCCGGCGGCAGCGCGTCGTACTGCGGCTGCGCGGGGAGGCTCTGCGGCGCGGGCGGGCGCGGGGCGCCGAAGTCCGCGTCGCCGCGCTGGTTCGGGGCGCCGCCGGAAGGCTCCGAAGGGGCCTGCGGACGGGGCGGGTCGAAAGCCCCGAAGTCCGAGAGCTCGGCTCGCGGGAACTGCGCCGTGGACGCCGGGTCCTGCGGCTGCTGCTGCCGGTCCTGGTAGGGGGCGCCCTGCTGCGGGGAGTCCTGGTACCGGTCGCCCTGGAACGGGTCGCCCTGGAACGGGTCCTGGGGGGACCGCTCGTCCTGGAACGGGCCGCCCCGGAACGGGCCGCCGTCCTGCTGCGGTGTCTGCGGCGACTGGGGTATCTGGGGCGTCTGCGGCGTCTGGGGTATCTGCGGACGCCGCGGGCCGCGGACATCCGGACGCTCGAAGACATCGGCACGCTCGAACCGGCCGGTGTTCCCGGGCGGCGGGCCGTTGAAGTCCGGACGCTGGAACTCGGCGGTGGAGCCCGGCCCCTGGCGCTCGGCGGAGAGCCGGTCGTCGGTCTGCCGGCCGGTACCGAAGGGGTCGTTGCCGAACGCGTTGCCGCCGAACGGGTCGTTGCCGGCCGGGCTGTTGCCCGGACCGTTGCCGCTCGGGCCGTTGCCGGCCGGGCGCCCCGCGAAGAGGTCGTCCGCCGGTGAGCGTTCGCCGGACTGGCGCAGCGGGCGCATCGGCTGGCGGTACTGGGCGCCCGAGGCGCTGATGCCGGAGCCGTTCGTGCTGTTCGCACCGGAGCCCGCGCCGGCACCGAAGGCGCCGGAGTCCGGCTCCTCGTGTCCGCGCGGCTGGTCCTGCGCCCCCCGCTGCGGCAGCTCATTGCCCCAGCTGGTGCTCTGCGAACGCTGCGGAGTCTGCGGCTGCCGGGGGTTCTGCGGCTGCTGCGGGTCCTGCGGCGACTGCGGGCCGCGGGCCTGCGGTACGGGGTTGCCACCCGGCAGCTCCGCGCGCGGGCCGCCGGTGGGCGGCAGCTGCTGCTGACGTCCGGCCGGGGGCTGGAACATACCGTCCCCGGGCTGCTGCGGGCGCTGCGGACCATTGCCGTGCCCCGGAGCATCGCCGGGGCCGCCGCGGCCGCCCTGGGCGCCCCGGCGCGGCATGGGTGCCCCCGCGCCGAAGGCGTTCACCGACGGTGCGGGCGCGGAACCGCCCTGCGGCTGACCCTGCTGGCGGGGGCCTCCGGGCTGGATCGAACGGTCGCCGTCGCGGGAGGGCAGCGCGGCGCGCGGCCCCGGGCCGGAGACCTGACCGCGAGGAGCACCAGCGCCCGCGCCCGCGGCGGCACCCGCACCGGTGCGGCCCGGGACGCCCGCGTTCTGCGGAGACGGGGACTGCCCCTGGCGCTGCTGCGACTGCCCCAGCTGCCCCTGCGGCTGCTGGCCACCGGGCACACCCGGCTTGGCCGGAGCCTTCTTGCCGCCCTGGGCGACATCGACGGGCAGCATGACCAGCGCGGTCGTACCACCGGAGTCGGAGGGACGGAGCTGGATACGGATGCCGTGGCGCAGCGAGAGCCGGCCGACCACGAACAGACCCATGCGCCGGGAGACGGAGACGTCCACGGTGGGCGGCGAAGCGAGCCGCTCGTTGATCGCGGCGAGGTCCTCGGGGGAGAGGCCGATACCGGTGTCGTGGATCTCGACGAGCACCCGTCCGTCGGGCAGCGCGGGACCGGTCCCGCGGACCTTGGTCTGCGGCGACGAGAACGACGTGGCGTTTTCGAGCAGCTCGGCGAGCAGGTGCACGAGGTCGTTGACGACGCGTCCGGCGACCTCGGTCGCGGGCACCGCGGCCAGCTCGATGCGTTCGTACTGCTCCACCTCGGACGCGGCGGCGCGGAGCACGTCGACCAGCGGCACCGGGCGGGTCCACCGGCGGCCGGGCTCCTCACCGGCGAGGACCAGGAGGTTCTCACCGTTGCGTCGCATACGGGTCGCGAGGTGGTCGAGCTTGAAGAGCGAGGACAGCTGGTCCGGGTCCGCCTCGCGGGACTCCAGCTCGGAGATGAGCGAGAGCTGGCGCTGGATGAGGCCCTGGCTGCGGCGCGAGAGGTTGGTGAACATCGCGTTGACGTTGCCCCGCAGCATGGCCTGCTCGGAGGCGAGCCGGACGGCCTCGCGGTGCACGTCGTCGAAGGCCGTGGCGACCTTTCCGATCTCGTCCCGGCTGTGCACACCGACGGACTCCACGGAGGTGTCGACGTCCTGCGGGTCGGTCTCGGAGAGCTGCTTGACCAGCTCGGGAAGGCGCTCGCTCGCGACCTTGGTCGCGGTGTCCTGCAGCCGCCGCAGCGAACGGATCATGGACCGGGCCACGACGTAGGCGCCGACCAGTGAGACACCGAGCACCAGCACGATGAGCGCGGCGTTGATGATCGCCTCGCGCTCGGCGTCGTTGCGCAGCTCGCGGGCCTTCTGCTCCATCTCGCCGAGCAGCGTGGCCTCGATGGTCTTCATGGCCGTGATGCGGTTGCTGTCCGCGTCGTACCAGTCCTTGTACGAACGCGGGGCCTGGCTGTCCAGACCGCTCTTGTTCTCCAGGACGTGCTTCGCGTACAGGTTGGCGGCGGTGATCTCCGGGTTGCCGGTGTCCAGCGGCGCGGTCAGGTCCGCCGCGTTGCCCGCGTAGACCAGCTTGAAGGACTTGAGCTCGTCCTCCTCGCTCTGCATGGCGGACTTGGCGAAGAGCCGGTCGCTCTCCTCCAGGTGGCCGTGGCCCTTGTTGCTCGTCGGCAGTGCGGCGGCGATGACCGCCCGCTGGATCGACGCGTACTCCTTCGCGGAGGAGAAGGCAGCCAGGGCACGGGTCCGCTTGATCATCTCGGGGTTGGCGGTCGCCTGGGCCATGTCCTGGGAGAGGCCGAGCAGCGAGTCGATCAGCTCGCTGTACTCGTTGACCGTCTGCGAGGTGGTGGCCTTGCCCTGGTACGCGTCGGCCCGGATGGCCTTGAGACGGGTCAGCTTGGTGGCGATGCCCCGGAGGCTGCCGCGGATCGACTCGATCGAGTCGTCGCGCTTCGCACTGTCGAAGTCCGCGGTGCCCGCCAGGAACGCCTGGTCGGCGAGGTCGGTCTTCTTGCGGGGCTCCTCGACGTTGAAGTCGTTGGCCTTGGCACCGTGCGACAGCGGACCGGCGGACTTGTCGCGCTCCTCCTGGAGCGCGGCGGCCAGCTCGGTCGCCTGCTTGGTCATCTGGGTGAGCAGCTGCATGTGGTCCAGCTGCTGCATCTTGTCCAGCGAGTCGTTGATCCGCAGACCACCGAGGGTGGTCGCGGCGACGACGGGCAGCGCCAGCAGGGAGACCAGCCTGGTACTGATGCGCCAGTTGCGCAGGGCCATCCGCGAGCCCGTGCCGGACGGGCCCTTGGACTTCGGTTTGGCCTGGGGCGTCGCCCTGGACTCACCGCCGGCCGGTTCCGGTCCCTGCTTCTGGGGGGTCGGGGGAGTCTGGGCGTGCTGGGCCGAGGAACCGCGGTCGGCTCCGCCGCGAGGCTCCTGTTCAGCCGCGGCTTCCCCTCGACCCTGGCGGGCCTGGGGTGACCCCGTGCCATCCCTCTTGAAACGTCCCTGCACTAGCGTCGCAACCTCTGGACCAGGCGTTCCCCCGCACAGGCGGCGGAACGGTGTCGAGTTGTGGGGCGCGGCGCGCCCCATGGTGGTCGTCAGTGACCGGCGTGTTCTCCCCCTTTACCGCCGCCACTCGGCGCTGCGTCGCGCCCTTCGTGCGCCGGCCTGCCTGTGTTTTCACAAAGACTGCGCGGCAGTGCGTGGAATTCCAGCACAGGGACGGATCTCCAACAAGGCCCGAGTACAGGGCTGTGACGTGATTGACACGGTGTGAGCACCGAATCACCTGGTGTAGAAATTCAGCCCGGATGAATCGGACTTTTGTTTACGTACCACTTACGCGTCAGGGGTGTCCCAGTCGCGATGATCAGGGGCGGAATGAACGGTTCACACCGGTAATGTCCGCTTACTGAAGGGGCGTTGACGGCCCGTAATGTCCCAAATGCCAGTCAATTCGTGAGCAAACTCACACCTAGATCGTTGTCGGCCCCGCGCTTCCCCGGGGAATCAGATGTTTAGCCTGATGCTTTACAGGGATGGCGAATCCGACAACCGGCGCCCCGGCGGCGCCCGACCGACAGGGCCTCACGAACAGATGAAGACGACGACGTTGTCCCGCAACATTGCCAACCCCCGCCGCACCACGCTCGCCCACCTCACGGACGCCGGCCAGCTGCACCGCCCCGAGCAGCCGGAGCACGCCGCGACCCTGCCGGCCGTGACCGCCAACCCGCGCCGCACCGTCCTGATGGAAGCGCCCGTCCAACCGCAGGTCACCGCCGCCGAGTGAGGCGAGGTCGTCGCGGTGCGGCCCCCGCCACCCGCGTTAGCCTGGAGCGTCAGAACTCCAGCCAGTAAGTGAGGGGCGACAGCACTCGTGCGCATCGCCAGATTCTCCATCGACGGCAATGTCGCCTTCGGCGTGGTCGAGGGCGAGGGCTCCGATCCCTCGGGTGACCTCGTCCTCGACATCATCAAGGGCATCCCGTACTCCGACTTCGAGCTCTCCGGTGTCAAGGTGCCGCTGAGCAAGGTCCGGCTGCTGCCCCCCGTGCTCCCCAACAAGGTCGTGGCCTTCGGCCGCAACTACGCGGACCACGCGGCGGAACTCGGCAACGCGGTCCCGGACGTGCCGTTCGCCTTCCTCAAGCCCACCACATCGGTGATCGGCTCGGGCGACGCCATCGAGTACCCCTCCTTCTCCAGCGAGCTGCACCACGAGGCCGAACTGGCCGTGGTGATCGGCCGGATGTGCCGTGAGGTCCCGCACGACCGCGTCAAGGACGTCGTCTTCGGCTACACCTGCGCCAACGACGTCACCGCGCGCGACGTCCAGAAGCGTGAGAAGCAGTGGGCCAGGGCCAAGGGCTTCGACACCTCCTGCCCGCTCGGCCCCTGGGTGGAGACCGGCCTCGATCCGTCCGACCTGACCATCCAGGCCACGGTCAACGGAGCCCAGCGCCAGCTCGGCCGCACCAGCGAGATGATCCACTCCGTCGCGGATCTGATCGTCAACATCTCCGACGCCATGACACTGCTCCCCGGAGACGTCATCCTGACCGGCACCCCGGCGGGCGTCGGACCGCTCAACGTCGGCGACGAGGTCGCCGTCTCCATCGAAGGCATCGGCACTCTCACCAACAAGGTGATCAAGCGTGGCTAACGCGAACACCCCGGCCGGGGCAACCCCCCGCGTACGGTTCTGTCCCTCCCCGACCGGCAACCCCCATGTGGGCCTGGTCCGTACCGCCCTGTTCAACTGGGCCTTCGCCCGGCACACCGGCGGCACCATGGTCTTCCGCATCGAGGACACCGACGCGGCCCGCGACTCCGAGGAGTCGTACCACCAGCTGCTCGACTCGCTGAGCTGGCTCGGCCTGGACTGGGACGAAGGGCCGGACGAGAAGGGCGGCCCCCACGCGCCGTACCGCCAGTCGCAGCGCATGGACATCTACGCGGACATCGCGAAGCGGCTCCAGGACGCCGGCCACGCCTACGACTGCTACTGCACCACCGCCGAGCTCGACGAGCGCCGTGACGCCGCCCGCAAGGCCGGCCGGCCCTCCGGGTACGACGGCCACTGCCGCGACCTCAGCGCCGGGCAGATCGAGGAGTACAAGGCCGAGGGCCGCACCTCCATCGTCCGCTTCCGGATGCCCGACGAGACGATCACCTTCGACGACCTGGTCCGCGGCGAGCTGACCTTCACCCCGGAGAACGTGCCGGACTACGGCATCGTCCGGGCCAACGGCGCCCCGCTCTACACCCTCGTCAACCCGGTCGACGACGCGCTGATGGAGATCACGCACGTCCTGCGCGGCGAGGACCTGCTCTCCTCGACGCCGCGCCAGATCGCGCTCTACAAGGCGCTGATCGACATCGGCGCCGCCAAGGAGATCCCGCTCTTCGGCCACCTGCCGTACGTGATGGGGGAGGGCAACAAGAAGCTCTCCAAGCGCGACCCCGAGGCGTCCCTCAACCTCTACCGCGAGCGGGGCTTCCTCCCCGAGGGGCTGCTCAACTACCTGTCCCTCCTCGGCTGGTCGTTCTCGGCCGACCAGGACGTCTTCTCGCTCGCCGACCTGGTCGAGAAGTTCGACATCGCGGACGTGAACGGCAACCCGGCCCGCTTCGACCTCAAGAAGGCCGAGGCGATCAACGCCGACCACATCCGGCTGCTGGACGTGGCGTCCTTCACAGAGGCATGCACGCCCTGGCTGCGCGCCCCGCACGCCAACTGGCCGGAGGAGAACTTCGACCGGGCGGCGTGGGAGGCCATCGCCCCGTACGCGCAGACCCGCGTCACTGTCCTCTCGGACATCACGGCCAATGTGGACTTCCTCTTCCTGGACCGGCCGGTCGAGGACGAGGCGTCCTGGGCGAAGGCGATGAAGGGCGACCCGGTGGCCCTGCTCACCACGGCCCGCGCCCGCCTCGCCGACGCCGACTGGACCAGCCCCGACGCGCTCAAGGCGGCCGTGCTCGCGGCCGGTGAGGAGCACGGACTGAAGCTCGGCAAGGCCCAGGCGCCCGTCCGCGTCGCGGTCACCGGCCGCACGGTCGGCCTGCCGCTCTTCGAGTCCCTGCAGATCCTGGGCCGGGAGCGCTCACTGGAGCGGATCGACGCGGCACTGGCGAAGCTGGCCGCCTAGGGTCTGTCCGGCCGATCTTCGTGGGCCCGCGACGCCTGGCACTTCCCCAAGTTCTCGGCTGCGCTCGAACAGGGGAGACCCCATTCCTCGCGGCGTTGTCGGAGTCGCCCCGGTACGTCCAGTACAGGGGCGATCCTCCGCCTTGCGAGGCACCGCACCAGACGCCGCGGACTGATCCACGAAGATCGGCCGGACAGACCCTAAGCTGGTGCATATGCCCATCCGAGCGGTCCTCTGGGACATCGACGACACGATCTTCGACTACACCAGCGCCGACCGTACGGGGCTGCGGGAGCATCTGAAGGCCGAGGGCCTGCCCGACGGATACACCTCCGTCGAGCAGGCCCTCGTGCGCTGGCGGGAGATCACCGACGCACAGTGGGCGAGATTCGCCGCGGGGGAGACCGACTGGGAGGGCCAGCGCCGTGAGCGGGTGCGGATCTTCACCGGTACGGAGCTGAGCGACCAGGAGGCCGACGCCTGGTTCGCCCGGCACCTGGCGCACTACGAGGCCGCCTGGGCGCTCTTCCCGGACACCGTCCCGGCGCTCGACGCCCTCGCGTCCGGCTACCGGCACGGCCTCCTCTCGAACTCGGCCGCCCACAACCAGGACCGCAAGCTCCGCACCCTCGGCATACGCGACCGGTTCGAGATACTGGTCTGCGCCGCCGACCTGGGGGTGGCCAAGCCGGCGGCCGGCGCCTTCCAGGCCGCCTGTGACGCCATGCGGCTCGATCCGGCCGAGGTGCTGTACGTGGGAGACCATCCGGACATCGACGCCGCGGGGGCGCTCGCGGCGGGTCTGCGGGCGGTCTGGCTGGACCGGGCCGACCTCGGCGGACGGCCCGAACTGGACCGGATCACCGCGCTGGACCGGCTTCCCGGGCTGCTGCGGGGCGATACCCGTTTTGGAGCGCCGTCCACCTTCGGGTAATGTTCTTTCTGCGCCGCCCGAGCGGGCCGAAAGGCCGGAGCGGACAGCGCGAGCGGAACAAGACCCCTGAGGGGTTGCGTTTCATTGGGCTATGGTGTAATTGGCAACACAACGGTTTCTGGTACCGTCATTCTAGGTTCGAGTCCTGGTAGCCCAGCGCAGGATCAGCAGTAACGCATCTTGCAGTACGTCTCGCAGTACAAGCCCCCGTTGTGTAGCGGCCTAGCACGCTGCCCTCTCACGGCAGTAGCGCCGGTTCGAATCCGGTCGGGGGTACAGATCCTTCCCGTGAGTCGATCAGGGTCGCACCCGGCCGACTTGATGCAGGATCGCCAGGGCCCCCGTTGTGTAGCGGCCTAGCACGCTGCCCTCTCACGGCAGTAGCGCCGGTTCGAATCCGGTCGGGGGTACTCCACCATGGGCTATGGTGTAATTGGCAACACAACGGTTTCTGGTACCGTCATTCTAGGTTCGAGTCCTGGTAGCCCAGCGCAGGATCAGCGGTGAATCACCGCACCGTATGTTGCAGTACGAGATATTGCAGTACAAGCCCCCGTTGTGTAGCGGCCTAGCACGCTGCCCTCTCACGGCAGTAGCGCCGGTTCGAATCCGGTCGGGGGTACAGGACAGGAAGGGGCCGGCGCGGGGCGGGCCGCGACACACGCGAAGCGCGATGGGGGGCGGTCCGGGTGCCCCGAGGTGGGCGTTGGGGTGTTTTTCTTTTGGGGGGGGCATGGTGCCGAGTCGGCCGCGGGGGGGCGGGCGCGCCCCCCTTCTGCGTAAGGCGGTTCGGCGGCCCGGAGGCCCAACTCCCGCCCTCTCACAGCCCGTAGCGCCGCGCGGACTCCTCCTGCTGCGCCAGCCTGTGCAGCGAAGCCAGCAGCGGCTCATGGAGCACGGTAGAGACGACGGCCGACTCCACCTGCTCCTTCTCCGACGGGTACGTCTCCATCATGTCCAGGTTCTGCCGGGCCACTTGGTGCATCAGCCGGGCCTGCTGGACCAGGTACGCGGTGTCGCAGGGGTAGCCCAGCCGCAGCCGGGTGGCCACCAGGGCCACCAGTGAACGGTGGACGGGGGAGAGCTCGCCGATCTCCCGTACGCTCGCCCAGCCCAGCTGGTCGAGGAGGCGGGCGACCTCGTCGCGGGCGGCGGCCGTCTCCGGCGCCTCCTCGTCCGGTTCTGGCCCGTGCGGCAGCGACCAGAGTGCGGCCCCCAGCCGGATCGTGCGGCCCAGGGACGCGTCGTCGACATGCCCGAGTACCTCCCGCGCCGTCGCCACCGGGAGCCGGCCGACCTGGATCAACGCCCGTACCAGACGCAGCCGGCGCAGATGGGACTCGTCGTAGTCGGACTGGGTCGCACTGATCCGGTGGCCGGGCGGCAGCAGCTGCTCCCGCAGGTAGTACTTGATCGTCGCGGCCGGGACCCCACTGCGCTCACTCAGTTCCGACAGTCGCATTCCTGGTGCCTTCCCTTGCGCCGCCTCGCAGGCGGTGCCACCATCTCGTCAATGGATAGTGGCGCTATCCAATATATCTGCCGTCCCGTACGGCGAAGGGGGACGCCATGTTCGCGAAACCGATTCCGGGCCGGACGACCGCAGCCGCTGAAGGTGATGTGGTCGTCCTGCTGATCGGGATGCGCATCAACCACTTCCGGGGGGTGCACCACTGGCTGCCGGTCCTGATGGCGATGCCGCGCATGCTCAGGGAGTTGGGCAGGGACAAGAGCCGGGGGCTCCTCGGCTACACGCTCCTGACGGCGTCACCGCGCACGTACTACGTCGTGCAGTACTGGGAGTCCAAGGAGAAGCTGTACGCGTACGCGAGCGCTCCCGACATGTTCCACCGCAGGGCGTGGGCCATGGTCAACCGCAAGGAGCGCAAGTCCCGCCAGCATGTGGGGCTCTGGCACGAGACGTACATCGTGCCGGAGGGGTCGTACGAATCCATCTACGCCGATATGCCGGTCCGTGGGCTGGCGGCGGCGACCGGTGTGCTGCCGGTCGAGGGGCGGGGCCGCGCGGCGGCGGACCGTCTCGCGCACCGCTCGGGGGCGCGCACCCGGTCCGACGCGGGCTGAGCGGCGCGTTGCGCGGGCTGCCACGACGCTGGGGCGGCCCGCCGGGGCGGGTTGAGCGGCCGGGAGACCTGGGGAGGGGCGGGGTGCGTGTCAGCTGGTGCGGCGCAGGGCCTCGGAGAGCCGTCCTGCGGCGTCGATGACCGCCTGGGCGTGCATCCGGCCGGGGTGGCGGGTGAGCCGCTCGATCGGGCCGGACACCGAGACGGCGGCGACCACCCGGTTCGATGGGCCGCGCACCGGGGCGGAGACGGACGCCACCCCCGGCTCGCGCTCGCCGATCGACTGGGCCCAGCCCCTGCGCCGTACGCCGGAGAGCGCCGTCGCGGTGAACCGGGCGCCCTGGAGCCCGCGGTGGAGCCGCTCCGGCTCCTCCCAGCCCATCAGGATCTGCGCCGATGAACCGGCCTTCATGGTGAGCGTGGAGCCGACCGGGACGGTGTCCCGCAGCCCGGAGAGACGCTCGGCCGCCGCCACGCAGATCCGCATGTCGCCCTGGCGGCGGTAGAGCTGGGCGCTCTCGCCCGTGACATCGCGCAGATGCGTCAGTACGGGTCCGGCCGTGGCGAGCAGGCGGTCCTCGCCCGCCGCTGCGGCCAGCTCCGAGAGGCGTGGGCCGAGTATGAACCGGCCCTGCATGTCCCTCGCCACCAGCCGGTGGTGTTCCAGTGCCACGGCGAGCCGGTGTGCCGTGGGTCGTGCGAGCCCGGTCGCCGCGACCAGCCCGGCGAGGGTGGCCGGGCCGGACTCCAGAGCGCTCAATACCAGAGCTGCCTTGTCGAGAACGCCGACGCCGCTAGAGTTGTCCATGCAACGATACTCGCGTCTCACTCTGTGAAACGCAAGTTCAATTTTCCAGGGAACTTGCCAACCTGTAGGGGCGGCCGTACGACGGTTCGCAGTTGCGCGCCCGGTACGGGGGTCCGGACGGGGACGCCCGATTTCTAGTTGGGCCGGCGAGGACGCCGGCCGGAGGGAAAGCGATGGGTAGGACACTCGCGGAGAAGGTCTGGGACGACCATGTCGTCAGGCGCGCCGAAGGCGAGCCCGACCTTCTCTTCATCGATCTGCACCTGCTGCACGAAGTGACGAGCCCGCAGGCTTTCGACGGTCTGCGCCAGAACGGCCGGCCGGTGCGGCGCCTCGACCTCACCATCGCCACCGAGGACCACAACACCCCCACCCTCGACATCGACAAGCCGATCGCGGACCCGGTCTCCCGTGTCCAGCTGGAGACGCTGCGCAAGAACTGCGCGGATTTCGGCGTACGTCTGCACCCGCTGGGCGACGTCGAGCAGGGCGTCGTCCACGTCGTGGGACCGCAGCTGGGTCTGACCCAGCCGGGGACCACCGTGGTCTGCGGTGACAGCCACACCTCCACGCACGGCGCGTTCGGCGCGCTGGCGTTCGGCATCGGCACCTCCCAGGTCGAGCATGTGCTGGCGACCCAGACGCTGCCGATGGCCCGCCCCATGACCATGGCCATCACGGTCGAGGGCGAACTGGCCGAGGGCGTCACGGCCAAGGACCTCATCCTCGCGACCATCGCCCGGATCGGCACCGGCGGCGGACAGGGCTACATCCTGGAGTACCGCGGCTCCGCCATCGAGAAGCTGTCGATGGAAGCCCGGATGACCATCTGCAACATGTCGATCGAGGCGGGCGCGCGGGCCGGGATGATCGCCCCCGACCAGACCACCTTCGACTACCTCAAGGGCCGCGACCACGCCCCGCAGGGCGCCGAGTGGGACGCCGCGGTCGAGTACTGGAAGACGCTGCGCACCGACGACGACGCGGTGTTCGACGCCGAGGTCTTCATCAACGGCTCCGAGCTGGCCCCGTTCGTCACCTGGGGCACCAACCCCGGCCAGGGCGCACCGCTTTCCGCCAGCGTCCCCGACCCGGCTTCGTACGAGGACGCATCGGAGCGCCTGGCCGCCGAAAAGGCCCTGGAGTACATGGGGTTGACCGCGGGCCAGCCGCTGCGCGACATCAAGGTCGACACGGTCTTCGTGGGTTCCTGCACCAACGGCCGGATCGAGGACCTGCGCAGCGCCGCCGCCCTGCTGAAGGGCCGCACCGTCGCCGACGGCATGCGGATGCTGGTCGTCCCCGGTTCGGTACGGGTCGCGCTGCAGGCCGTCGAGGAGGGCCTGGACAAGGTCTTCACCGCCGCGGGCGCCGAATGGCGGCACGCGGGCTGCTCGATGTGCCTGGGCATGAACCCCGACCAGCTCGCACCCGGTGAGCGCTGCGCCTCCACCTCCAACCGCAACTTCGAGGGCAGGCAGGGCAAGGGCGGCCGTACCCACCTGGTCTCCCCGCAGGTGGCCGCAGCCACCGCGGTCCTCGGCCATCTGGCATCGCCCGCCGACCTGTCCGACTCCCCGACCCTCGTGGAGGCCTGAGTTCCATGGAAGCTTTCATCCAGCACACCGGCCGGGCCGTCCCGCTGCGCCGCGGGAACGTCGACACCGACCAGATCATCCCGGCCCACTGGCTGAAGAAGGTCACCCGCGACGGTTTCGAGGACGGGCTCTTCGAGGCGTGGCGCAAAGACCCCGAGTTCGTGCTCAACCGCCCGGAGCGCGCAGGCGCCACGGTGCTGGTGGCGGGCCGCGACTTCGGCACCGGCTCCTCCCGTGAGCACGCCGTGTGGGCCCTGCAGAACTTCGGCTTCAAGGCCGTCATCTCGTCCCGGTTCGCCGACATCTTCCGCGGCAATTCGCTGAAGAACGGTCTGCTGACCGTGGTTCTCGACCAGAAGGTCGTGGAGGCCATCTGGACGCTGACGGAGGCCGACCCGGCCGCCGAAGTCACCGTGGACCTGGAGAACCGTCAGGTGCGCGCCGAGGGCATCACCGCGGACTTCGAGCTGGACGAGAACGCCCGCTGGCGCCTGATGAACGGCCTGGACGACATCAGCCTCACCCTTCAGAACGAAGCGGACATCACGGCCTACGAGGCGGCCCGACCCGCCTTCAAACCACGCACAATTGAGGTCTGAGCAGCACGTTCCCAAGACTGCGCCCCCTGCCGCCCGGCAGGGGGCGCAGTCGCTTGTTGAGCCCCCGCCGGGCGACAACTCGCCCCAGATGGCACAATCGGCGCATGGAACGCGACAACCAACTCAAGCTTTACGCGGAAGTCGCCGAACAATTGAAAGAAGCGCACGCGAGGGTGCGTGAACTGCAAGTCCCGGAGGGCGTACGGATGGCGCTGTCCCGGAAGCTGTTGGTCATCACGGCCGCGGCGAAGCACGATCTCACCGATGCAGCAACGCGGCTGGATCGGCTGATGAAGGACCTCGACGAGGGTCGATTCCCCGATGGCAACTCCCTTGGTGGATCTCCGTGACGGTTGAGTTCGTTGCGGCACAAGGGTGATTAGACCGTTTCGTGTTTGATTTGCGGTATATATCTGCCTAACGTGCGAAAAAGCCTGAACAGTTTCGTTCGGGCAATGTCTCCGAAGGGGAAGACGTGAACAAGGCGCAGCTCGTAGAGGCCATTGCCGACAAGGTCGGTGGCCGCCAGCAGGCCGCAGACGCTGTCGATGCCGTACTGGACGCGATCGTCCGCGCAGTTGTCGGCGGGGACCGTGTGTCGGTCACCGGCTTCGGCTCGTTCGAGAAGGTCGACCGTCCGGCCCGTTACGCCCGCAACCCGCAGACGGGTGAGCGCGTACGGGTCAAGAAGACCTCGGTGCCGCGCTTCCGGGCGGGCCAGGGCTTCAAGGACCTCGTCAGCGGCTCGAAGAAGCTCCCGAAGAACGACGTGGCCGTGAAGAAGGCCCCCAAGGGCAGCCTCTCGGGCGGTGCTTCCACCCGTACGGCAGTCAAGAAGGCCGCAGCGAAGAAGGCCACCGCCGCCAAGAAGACGGCCGCGAAGAAGACCACGACGGCGAAGACCGCCGCCAAGAAGACGACGGCGGCCAAGAAGGCCACCGCCGCGAAGAAGGCCACCACCGCCAAGAAGGCGGCCACGAAGTCGGCGACCCCGGCGAAGAAGGCCGCCACCGCCAAGAAGGCGACCGCGAAGAAGACGGCGCCGGCCAAGAAGGCCGTGGCGAAGAAGGCCCCGGCCAAGAAGACCACGGCGCGCAAGACCACCGCCAAGAAGGCCACCGCCCGGAAGAAGTGAGCGGCAGGGCCAACCACGCGTCGGGGGGGGGGGGGGGGGGCGCGGGGGAGGGCGCGGGGGGTGGGCGGGTGTCAGTGGGTGTCGGACTCTCTCTC
>NZ_JBHYWP010000022.1:27580-68182 GCF_042751845.1 Streptomyces sp. NPDC059398
CGCACCCCCACCCCCCGAGAGCCCCACACCCACTCCCCGGTCGGGCCCCCCCCCCCCCCCCCCCCCCCCCCCCCCCCCCCCCGCGCCCCCCCCCCCCGCGGTGCGTCCGAGGACGCTTGGTGGTACAACGCCCGGGGAGAGCCCCCGGGGTCAGAACGTCTGGAGCGTCACCAGCGTGACCCGCGGGGCGCTGCCACCGTCACCGCTGCTCTCCGCGGTCTCGATCCGTACGCGCTGTCCGGGCCGCAGCAGTCGCAGGCCCCCCGCGTCGAAGGCCGCGGCGCCGAAATCCACCGGGGTGCCGTCGTCGAGCAGCACACTGCCGCTGCGGGTCTCGGGGTCGTACGTGTACGCGGTCGCCTGCATGTGCGCAGCTTACGGCGTCCGGTCACGGCTCTCCCGGCTGCGGGCGGGGCGGCTGCGGGCAGGGCGGGCACGGACGGATAGGGGCGAGGCGGCTACGCGCGGGCCGCAGGATCCGCCGGGGGCGGCCCCGCGGTCCCGGTGTCCACGGGGCCGCCCGGCGGGCCCGTGATCCCCTGCTCCCCGGTGAACGCCGCGTACCGGCGGGCCGTGTAAGGGCCGAGCCCGAGGGCGGCAGCGGCCAGCAGATCCGCACCGGTGTCCACGTCCTGGCGGACCGAGTGGACGTCCCCGAGCAGAATTTCCACCGCCCCCGACGCGGAATGCCGGGCCCGTGACAGCCCGCCGAATGCCGGGCTCAATTCCGTACCGGGCCGCGCCGTCAGCAAAGTCGTACCGATTCCGGCGGCATCCGTGAGAAATGCACGGGGGAATTCAGCGGCCCGGTCGAGCACCCGCCGCAATTCCGCCGGGCGCAGCGCGGGGAGGTCGGCGTTCAGTGCCGCCACGGCGGCCCCGGGGCGCACCGCGCGGACCGCACGCGCGCCGTGTGCCAGTGCGGGGTTCAGGCCCGGCGCCGCCGTATCCGGCACAATCCGGGCACCCAGCGCGGTCAGTTCGGCGGCGGCCACCGCGTCGTTGGTGACGACGGCCACATCGCGCACGGCGGAACAGGCAAGCGCCGCCGCCACGGTGTCCTGTGCGAAGGCCAGCGCGAGTCCGGGACGCACCGTGTCGGAGGCGGTCGGCGCGAGTCTGCTCTTCGCCAGCGACAAGGGCTTCAGGGGTACGACCAGGGACCAGTTGACGGTCCGCTCCGTGTTCGGCATCGGCCCCATTGTCGCCCGGGCCCGCGATACCGGGCGGGCCGGGCCGGGCGTACGGTGTTCTCGACAGAGCAGGGGCCTGGGGCGACAGACGGTGTCCGGCAGCCAGGCAGCGTTGAGGTTCAAGAGGAAGGTGTCCGAGTGTCCGGCCGCAGAATCGGCTTCTGGTACCGCCTCGCGGCGGTCATTGCTAAACCGCCGCTGCTGGTTCTGTTCAAGCGGGACTGGAGCGGAATGGAACACATTCCGGATGATGGCGGATTCATCACCGCTGTCAATCACAACTCGTATCTCGACATGTTCTCCTACGGCCACTTCCAGTACAACACCGGCAAGGTCCCCCGGTTCCTGGCCAAATCGGCGCTCTTCAAGGTGCCCGTCGTCGGAACGCTGCTGCGCGGCACCGGCCAGATCCCCGTCTACCGCGAGTCCTCCAACGCCTTCGGCGCCTTCCGGGCCGCCGTGACGGCGGTCGAGAAGGGACAGTGCGTCGCCTTCTACCCCGAGGGCACCCTCACCCGCGACCCGGGTCAGTGGCCGATGACCGCCAAGAGCGGGGTCGCACGGGCGGCGCTGCTCACCAAGGCGCCGGTCATCCCGGTGGCCCAGTGGGGCGCCAACCTCGCGATGCCGCCGTACGCCAAGGAGAAGAAGCTCCGGCTCTTCCCGCGGAAGACCCTCCAGGTCAAGGCGGGGCCGCCGGTGGACCTGGCGCGGTTCTACGGCAAGGACCCGACGCCCGAGGTGCTGCGGGAGGCGACCGAGGCCATCATGGCTGCCGTCACCGCCCTGTTGGAGGAGCTGCGGGGCGAGCAGGCCCCCGCCGAACCGTACGACCACCGCAAGGCCCGCGCCGCAGAGCGCCGCAAGGCCGCAGGAGAGGGCACCACGTGACGCGAGCAGCGGTCTTCGGCAACGGATCCTGGGGCACGGCCTTCGCCATGGTCCTCGCCGACGCGGGATGCGAGGTGGCCCTCTGGGGCCGCCGTGCCGCTCTCGCCGACGCCATCAACACCACCCGCACCAACCCCGACTATCTGCCGGGGATCGAACTCCCCGCGTCGGTACGGGCCACCGCCGACCCCGCGGAGGCCGCCCGCGACGCGGAGTTCACCGTGCTCGCCGTGCCCTCGCAGACGCTCCGCGCCAACCTGGCCGACTGGACCGGGCTGCTGCACCCCGGCACCGTCCTCGTCTCGCTGATGAAGGGCGTCGAACTCGGCACGGCCAAGCGGATGAGCGAGGTCATCGAGGAGGTCGGCAAGGTCCCCGCCGAGCGCGTCGCCGTACTCACCGGGCCCAACCTGGCCAAGGAGATCGCCGGCCGGATGCCCGCCGCCGCCGTCGTCGCCTGCAGCGACGAGGCGGTCGCGCAGCGGCTCCAGACCGCCTGCCACACCGCGTACTTCCGCCCGTACACCAACACCGACGTCGTCGGCTGCGAGCTGGGCGGCGCCGTCAAGAACGTGATCGGCCTCGCCGTCGGCATCGCCGACGGCATGGGGCTCGGTGACAACGCCAAGGGTTCGCTGATCACCCGGGGACTCGCCGAGACCACCCGTCTGGGCCTGGCGATGGGCGCGGATCCGCTGACCTTCTCCGGACTCGCGGGTCTGGGCGACCTGGTGGCCACCTGCTCGTCGCCGCTCTCCCGCAACCACACCTTCGGCACCAACCTCGGCCGGGGCATGACGCTCCAGCAGACCATCGAGGCCACCAGCCAGACGGCCGAGGGCGTCAAGTCCTGTGAGTCGGTGGCCGATCTGGCCCGCAGGCACGGCGTCGAAATGCCCATCACGGAAACGGTGGTGGACATCGTCCACCACGGGAAGGCGCCGGTCGTCGCGCTGAGGGAACTGATGTCCCGCAGCGCCAAGGCCGAGCGGCGCTGACTCGGCAGGTACCAGCAGGTACCCTCAACGCGATATGAGCAGCGAGAACTCATCCCAGAGCCCTGAGCAGCAGCGTCGTAAGCCGCGTGTGGCGGTTGTCTTCGGCGGGCGCAGCTCCGAACACGCCATCTCGGTGGTCACAGCGGGCGCCGTCCTGCGCGCCATCGACCGGACGAAGTACGACGTACTGCCCATCGGCATCACCACGGACGGCCGCTGGGCGCTGACCGCGGACGATCCCGAGCGGATGGCCATCACCGACCGCGCCATGCCGTCGGTGGCCGCGATCGCCGAGGGTGCCGAGGGCGCCGTGGTGCTCTCCGTCGACCCCGGCAACCGCGAAGTCGTCTACAGCGAGCCGGGCGCGGTGCCCAAGGCGCTGGGCGAAGTCGACGTGGTCTTCCCGGTGCTGCACGGCCCCTACGGCGAGGACGGCACCCTGCAGGGGCTGCTCGAACTCTCCGGAGTGCCCTATGTCGGCGCGGGTGTCCTCGCCTCCGCCGTGGGCCAGGACAAGGAGTACATGAAGCGGGTCTTCCTCTCCTGCGGGCTGCCGGTCGGCCCGTACGAGGTGATCCGCCCCCGCGAGTGGAGCCTGGACCCGGCCGCCGCCCGCAAGAAGATCGTGGACTTCGCGGGTGAACACGGCTGGCCGCTCTTCATCAAGCCTGCCCGCGGCGGTTCCTCGATGGGCATCACCAAGGTCGACTCACTGGCCGGTCTCGACGAGGCCGTCGAGGAGGCCCGGCGCCACGACCCCAAGGTGCTGGTCGAGGCGCTGCTGCGCGGCCGAGAGATCGAGTGCGGGGTGCTGGAGTTCGAAGACGGGCCCCGGGCCAGCGTGCCCGCCGAGATCCCCCCGGTCACCTCCCACGACTTCTACGACTTCGAGGCGAAGTACATCCCCGGTGAGTCGGCGCAGGGCATGGTGCCCGCACCGCTGACCGCGGAGGAGACCGCCGAGGTGCAGCGGCTCGCGGTCGAGGCGTTCGACGCGGTGTCCTGCGAGGGCCTGGTGCGCGCCGACTTCTTCCTCACCGAGGACGGCGGGTTCGTCATCAACGAGATCAACACCATGCCGGGCTTCACACCGATCTCGATGTACCCGCGGATGTGGCAGGAGAGCGGCGTCGGCTACCCGGAGCTGGTGGACCGGCTGATCCAGGCCGCGGTCAGCCGCTCCACGGGGCTGCGCTGAGACCGTCCGCCGCCCTGCCCTCAGAGGCTGGACGGATCCGTCTTCCTGACGGCCGCCGCGAACTCCGAGAGCGGGGTGGCGTCATGGGCGTACTTCTGCCCGAGGGTCACCTCGACGTACGCCTTGCGGTATGTGGTCGTGAACCGGGGTCCGCTGTCCCGCTGCTCCAGCAGCCAGTTGACCCCGTTCGCGTCCACGGCCTTGGCCTGGGAGTCGTCCATCTCCGCGGGGCGCGGTACCCCGCAGCGCAGTACGATCGCCGCATCCCCCCAGGCGGCGGTCAGTTCGGACGCGGGCTCCGGATCGCCGCGGGTCAGCCCCGCGACGGTCTTCGGCAGCTCCTTGTCGAGCGCCCGGCAGAGCTTCACCTGGGCCGCGGGAGGTTCGGGAACCGCGACGGACGCCCTGTCGTCGGTCGAGGAACAGCCCGCGGCCGCCAGCAGCAGGGCAGCGGCGGAAAGGGACAGGAGCCGGAGGCGACGGAACTTCACCGGCTCAGCGTAGAGGGGGCTACAGATGGACGACCGGGCAGGTCAGGGTGCGGGTGATGCCTTCCACTTGCTGGACTCTGGCGACCACCATGCGGCCGAGCTCGTCGACGGTGTCGGCCTGGGCGCGCACGATCACGTCGTACGGGCCGGTCACGTCCTCGGCCTGGATCACCCCGGGGAGCTTCGCCACCAGCCCGGCGACGGCTGTCGCCTTGCCCACTTCGGTCTGAATGAGGATGTACGCCTGTACCACGGAACCTCCAAGGCGGCCACGAGGATCATGTGGGGGAGAGAAAGGGACGCCACGGTATCGCGTCCTTCCGGGCGGCGGGGAGACCCGCGCACCCGGCAGTCACACGCGTACGGGGCGCAAGGGATACAGAGTTGACGTACCTGATTGACGGTACCCACGGCGGTGGGGGCCCGCGAGCGCAAGCCGACCGGGGCGTACCGGGCACAGGGGCACATCCCCTGGCAGACAGGCCGGCGGGCGGCCCGGACACGAGGTCCGGATCATGAGGAGAGGCGACGGGCGATGAAGGGCACTGTGGGGGAGCTCGGGGAGTTCGGGCTGATCGGAGAGCTCACCTCCCGGCTCACGACGACCCCGGCGGTACGGCTGGGGCCCGGCGACGACGCCGCGGTTGTCTCCGCCCCCGACCGGCGGGTCGTGGCGAGCACGGACATCCTGCTGGAGGGGCGGCACTTCCGCCGGGACTGGTCCACCGCGTACGACGTGGGCCGCAAGGCCGCGGCGCAGAACCTCGCGGACATCGCGGCCATGGGCGCGGTCCCCACCGCGATCCTCCTCGGGCTCGTCGTGCCGGCCGACCTCCCGGTCACCTGGCCCACCGAGCTGATGGACGGGATCCGCGACGAGTGCCAGGTGGCGGGGGCGGCCGTGGTCGGGGGCGATGTCGTACGCGGAGAGACGATCACCGTCTCCATCACCGCACTCGGCGATCTGCGCGGCCATGAACCGGTCACCAGATCAGGCGCCGGGCCGGGCGACGTGGTGGCCGTCACCGGATGGCTCGGCTGGTCCGCCGCCGGGTTCGCGGTGCTCTCCCGCGGATTCCGCTCGCCCCGCGCCTTCGTGGAGGCGCACCGGCGCCCCGAACCGCCGTACCACGCGGGCCCCGCGGCCGCCGGACTCGGCGCCACCGCCATGACCGATGTCAGCGACGGGCTGGTGGCCGACCTCGGGCACATCGCCGAGGCCAGCAAGGTCCGGATCGACCTGCGGGCGGGGCTCATCGACATCCCCACGCAGATGAGCGACATCGGCCAGGCCGTCGGTGTGGACCCGCTCCAGTGGGTGCTCACCGGGGGAGAGGACCACGCGATCGTCGCGACCTTCCCGCCGGAGGTGAAACTGCCCGCACGCTGGAAGGTGATCGGCGAGGTGGTCAACCCCTCCGCGCTGCCCCATGTGACGGTCGACGGTGCGCCGTGGACCAGCAAGGGCGGCTGGGACCACTTCGGGGAGGACCCGTCATGACCGCGCCACCGCTGGTCCTCACCGTCGCCGGATCGGACTCCGGCGGCGGCGCCGGCATCCAGGCCGACCTGAAGACGATGCTGGCACTCGGGGTGCACGGCATGAGCGTGCTCACCGCGGTCACGGCCCAGAACTCACAGGGCGTGCAGGGTGCGTGGGAGCTGCCGGCCGACGCCGTACGCGCCCAGTACCGCGCGGTCGTCGACGACATCGGCGTCGACGCGGTGAAGACCGGGATGCTGGCGTCGGCCGAACTGGTGGAGACCGTGGCCGGTCTGCTGGCCGGGACCCGCGCCCCGGTGGTCGTCGACCCGGTGGGGGTCTCCAAGCACGGCGACCCGCTGCTCGCCGCTTCGGCGCTCGACTCGGTACGGAAGCTGCTGCTGCCGGTGGCCACCGTCGCCACCCCCAACCTGGACGAGGTGGCGCAGCTCACCGGGGTCCGGGTGGAGAGCGAGGCCGATCTGCCGCGGGCGGCCGCGGCCGTGCTCGCCCACGGCCCGGACTGGGTGCTGGTCAAGGGCGGTCATCTCGCGGGTGACGCGGTGGACCTGCTCACCGACGGCAGCGAGGAGCACTGGCTGCGGGCGCCCCGGTTCGACAACCGCCATACGCACGGCACCGGATGCACACTCGCCTCGGCGATCGCAGCGCAGCTGGCACACGGTCTGACCGTGCCCGGCGCGGTGGCCGCCGCCAAGGAGTACGTCACCGGCGCCATCGCGGCCGGATTCCCGCTCGGCTCGGGCATCGGACCGGTCGACCACGGCTGGCGGTTCCGCCGGTGAAGCGCTGAATTCCCCGCACGGGCACGCGAAAAAGCCGGTCCACCGAGGTGGACCGGCTTTTCAAGGCAACCGCAAGGGGCTGCGCTACGACGAAACGTCGGCGGGGCCAGTCCCCGCACAGGCGGGGAGCACCACGAATTAGCGCGAGACCTTGCCGGCCTTGATGCACGAGGTGCAGACGTTGAGCCGCTTCGGCGTCCGACCGACCACTGCACGCACGCGCTGGATGTTGGGATTCCAGCGACGCGGAGTACGGCGGTGCGAGTGCGAAATGTTGTTGCCGAAGCCCGGCCCCTTGCCGCAGACGTCGCAGTTGGCAGCCACGGGTCACTCCAAAGACTTCAGGTGCACTTACAGTGAATTCCGGCGCGCCGGAATCATTGACTGAAGTGGCGGTACCGGAGGAATGGCCCGATTCTCATCGGGCAACCGAAGCAGCATACAACGACTGCGCCGGTGGAACGAAACTACCATGGCCGGCACCGCCCCCTTCCCGGTCCTGGCCCCGTCCCGCCTCCCGGCCGGGGGCTACCCTGCGGTGCAACCCCGCTGCTCAAGGAGGTTCAGGTGCCGCAGCCGCCCGACACCATGGACGCGGTCGTGGTCCGCACCTGGTGCTCACTGGCGCTGGAGGCGCTGGGCAGGGACCGCGAGGAGATCGACGCGATCAACGTCTATCCGGTCGCCGACGGGGACACCGGGACCAACCTCTACCTGACCATGGAATCCGCGGCCCAGGCGGTGGAGGCGGTCTTCGTGGCACACGGGACCGTGGGCGGTTCCGGCACCGCCGACGGTCCCGGCGCCGGAGGCTCGGTCCCCGCACTCGCGGACGCGGTACGGGCGATGGCACACGGCGCGCTCATCGGGGCCCGCGGCAACTCGGGCACGATCCTGGCCCAGCTGCTGCGCGGAATGGCCGAGGTGCTCGGAGCGCCCCGGGGGGAACCCGGGTCCCCGGGCGGTGATGATGATCACGCGGGGCTGCTGGGCGAGGCGCTCCGGCGGGCGGCGGAATCGGCGTACCGGGCGGTCGCGCACCCGGTGGAGGGCACGGTCCTGACCGTGGCCACCGCGGCGGCCGAAGCCGCTGCGGCCGCCGGTACGGGCACCTCCTCCGCCGCCTCCCGTACGGACACCGCCGCCCTCGCCTCTGCCCCCGTCCTTGCTCCCGTCCCTGCTCCTGCGTCCGCTCCCGTCCCTGCTCCCGGGTCCGCTCCCGCACGTACCCGCGCCGGCTGCACGGCGGTGGCGCGGGCGGCGTACGAAGGGGCGCGCACGGCGCTGGAAGCCACCCCCGGACAGCTCGCCGTGCTCGGCCGCGCGGGCGTCGTGGACGCCGGCGGCCGGGGACTTGTGGACGTGCTCGCCGCGCTGGCCGGGGCGTTCTCCGGCGAGACCCCGGCACCCGAGCGGCGGCGCGCCCCCGCCGTGCTGCCCCCGCACTTCACCGACGAGTGCCCGGCCGACGGCGGCCCCGCCTTCGAGGTGATCTACCTCCTGGAGGCCGGCGACGACGCCGTGGACCGGCTCCGCACCCGGCTGGACGGCCTCGGCGACTCCCTCGTCGTCGTCGGCGGCGACGGCCTCTGGAACGTCCATGTCCATGTGGACGACGCCGGGGCGGCTGTGGAGGCCGGAGTCGACGCGGGCCGTCCGTACCGGATCCGCATCACCCACTTCGGCGCGGCCGGGACCCCGGCGCCCGAGCGGGTCCAGCGCGCGGTGGTCGCCGTCGTCCCCGGCGAAGGGCTGGCGGCCCTGTGCCAGGAGGCCGGGGCCGCCACCGTGCTGGCCCGCCCGGGGGAGCCGCCCGCCAGCGGCGAACTGGTCGACGCGATCCGCCGCGCGCACGCCCGCGAGGTGGTGCTGCTGCCCAACGACGCCGAGCTGCGCCACACGGCGGCAGCGGCGGCCGAACAGGCCAGGGCGGAGGGCGTACGGGTGGCCCTCGTCCCCACCCGGGCCGCGGTCCAGGGCGTCGCCGCGCTGGCCGTGCACGAGCCCGAGCGGCGCTTCGACGAGGACGTCGTCGCGATGACCGCGGCGGCCGGCGCCACCCGCTACGCCGAACTGGCCCTCGCCGAGCGGCAGTCCTGGACGTCGGCGGGCATCTGCCAGGCCGGCGACGTACTGGGGCTGATCGACGGCGATGTGGCGGTGATCGGCGCGGACCTGGCCACCACGGCGGAGACCGTCCTCCACCGGATGCTCTCCGCGGGCGGCGAACTGGTCACGCTGGTCCTGGGCGACGGGGTGCCGGCCTCGCTCGCCGACCGCCTTGAGGGGTTCGTTCGCGGCGGGCACCTGGCGGTCGACACGGTGGTCTACGACGGCGGCCGCCAGGCGGCCCCGCTGCTGATCGGGGTCGAGTAGCGGCAATCCGCGGCCGCCGCACCCCCGCTGTCGGACCCATGGTGTGCAATGGACCGCGTGCCCGCGCTCGATGAACCTCTCAAGAACACGCTCGGCGCCCCCACCGCCAAGGTGATGGCCGACCAGCTCGACCTGCACACGGTCGGCGACCTCCTCCACCACTACCCGCGCAGATACGCGGAGCGCGGTGAGCTGACCCGGCTCACCGAACTGCCCCTGGACGAACACGTCACCGTCTTCGCCCAGGTCGCCGACGCCCGGGTGCTCACCTTCAACCAGGGCAGGGGGCGGCGCCTGGAGGTCAACATCACCGACGGCAGCGGCCGGCTGCAGCTCGTCTTCTTCGGCAAGGGCATCCACAAGCCCCACAAGGAGCTGCTCCCCGGCCGCCGTGCGATGTTCGCGGGCAAGGTCTCCCAGTTCAACCAGAGGTTCCAGCTCGCCCACCCCACGTACGAACTGCTGGACGCCGACACCGACGCGGGCGCCGTCGAGGCCTGGGCGAACGAGCTGATCCCCATCTATCCGGCCTGCAAGGGCCTGGAGTCCTGGAAGATCGCCAAGGCCGTCGACGCCGTACTGCCCGCGGCCCTGGAGGCCGCCGACCCGCTGCCGCCCGCGCTGCGCGACGGGCGTGGGCTGACCACACTGCCCGACGCGCTGCAGAAGGTGCACCGCCCGCGGTCGAAGGCCGATGTCGCGACGGCGCGGTCCCGGCTGAAGTGGGACGAGGCCTTCGTCCTCCAGGTCGCGCTGGCCCGGCGGCGCCACGCCGAGACCCAGCTGCCCGCGGTGGCGAGGAAGCCCGTACCGGGCGGGCTGCTCGACGCCTTCGACGCCAGGCTCCCCTTCACTCTCACTGAGGGACAGCGGAAGGTCACCGCGGAGATCTTCACCGGTCTCGCGACCGAGCACCCGATGCACCGGCTGCTCCAGGGGGAGGTCGGCTCGGGCAAGACCATGGTCGCCCTGCGGGCGATGCTCGCGGTCGTCGACGCCGGCGGCCAGGCCGCCCTGCTCGCGCCCACCGAGGTGCTCGCCCAGCAGCACCACCGCTCCATCACCGAGATGATGGGCGAGCTGGCCGAAGGCGGGATGCTCGGCGGGGCCGAGCACTCCACCAGGGTCGTGCTGCTGACCGGTTCCATGGGGGCCGCCGCCCGCCGCAAGGCGCTGCTCGATCTGGTCACCGGCGATGCGGGGCTCGTCATCGGCACCCATGCGCTCATCGAGGACAAGGTCCAGTTCCACGATCTCGGCCTGGTCGTCGTGGACGAGCAGCACCGCTTCGGTGTGGAGCAGCGCGACGCACTGCGGGGCAAGGGGAAGCAGCCGCCCCATCTGCTGGTCATGACGGCCACGCCCATTCCCCGTACGGTCGCCATGACGGTCTTCGGGGACCTGGAGACCTCCGTGCTCGACCAGCTCCCGGCGGGCCGTTCACCGATCGCCACCCATGTCGTACCGGCCAGCGACAAACCCCACTTCCTGGCCCGCGCCTGGGAGCGGGTGCGCGAGGAGACGGAGAACGGCCACCAGGCGTATGTGGTGTGCCCGCGCATCGGGGACGGCGACGACGAGCCCGGGAAGCGGAAGCCCGCGTCCGAGGAGGTGACCGAGGCGCCCGACGCCGGCCCGGACGCCGACAAACGGCCCCCGCTCGCGGTGGTCGAGACCGCCGGGAAGCTCAGGTCCGGGCCGCTCGAAGGGCTGCGCGTCGAGGTGCTGCACGGGCGGATGGCGCCGGACGACAAGGACGACGTCATGCGCCGCTTCGCGGCCGGCGAGGTGGATGTACTGGTCGCGACGACCGTCATCGAGGTCGGGGTCAACGTGCCCAACGCCACCGTCATGGTGATCATGGACGCCGACCGGTTCGGCGTATCGCAACTGCACCAGCTGCGCGGCCGGGTGGGCCGGGGCTCGGCGCCCGGCCTCTGCCTCCTGGTGACCGAGGCCCACGAGGCCGGTCCCGCGCGTGCCAGGCTCGGTGCGGTCGCCGCCACGCTCGACGGCTTCGAGCTGTCCCGTATCGACCTCGAACAGCGCCGCGAGGGCGATGTGCTGGGCCAGGCCCAGTCCGGGGTGCGCTCATCGCTGCGGATGCTCGCCGTCATCGACGACGAGGAGATCATCGCGGCGGCCCGCGAGGAGGCCGCCCAGGTCGTCGCCGCCGACCCGGAGCTCACCGGGCTGCCCGCCCTGCGCACCGCCCTGGACGCCCTCCTCGACCAGGAGCGCGAGCGGTACCTCGACAAGGGCTGAGACACTGGCCGGGACAGGAGCCCCACCAGGAGAGACTCCGCCCCACCGAGAAGGACTGAGATGACCCGCGTGATCGCCGGTACGGCAGGCGGGCGCCGCCTCGCCGTACCGCCGGGCAACGGCACCCGCCCCACATCCGACCGTGCGCGCGAAGGGCTCTTCTCCACCTGGGGAGCGCTGCTCGGCACCCTGGACGGGGCCCGGATCGCCGATCTGTACGCCGGGTCGGGCGCCGTCGGCCTTGAGGCACTCTCCCGTGGTGCGGCGCACGCCCTGCTGGTCGAGGCGGACCCCCGGGCCGTGGCCACGGTCCGCGACAACGTCCGCACGCTCGGTCTCCCCGGGGCCGAGGTGCGGACCGGCAAAGCGGAGCAGATCGTGACGGGACCGGCACCGGAGGCCCCGTACGACGTGGTCTTCCTGGATCCGCCGTACGCCGTCACCGATGACGATCTTCGCGAGATCCTGCTCACACTCCGTGCCCAGGGGTGGCTCACCGAGGGCGCCCTCGGCACGGTGGAACGGAGCACAAGAGGCGGGGAGTTCACGTGGCCCAGGGGATTTGAGCCGCTGCGGGCCCGCCGGTACGGCGAGGCCACGCTTTGGTACGGTCGCGCCGCCTCTCCGTGCGAAGACGCACGATGACCGGACCCGGGAGCGAGGGACTTCAGTTGCGCCGCGCCGTCTGTCCGGGGTCATTCGACCCCATCACCAATGGACACCTCGACATCATCGCCCGTGCCTCCAGGCTGTACGACGTCGTACACGTGGCCGTGATGATCAACCAGTCGAAGCAGGGTCTCTTCTCCGTCGAGGAGCGGATGGACCTGATCCGGGAGGTCACGGCCGACTTCGGGAACGTCGAGGTCGAGTCGTTCCACGGCCTCCTCGTCGACTTCTGCAAGCAGCGCGACATCCCCGCCATCGTGAAGGGGCTCCGCGCGGTCAGCGACTTCGACTACGAGCTGCAGATGGCCCAGATGAACAACGGGCTCTCCGGCGTCGAGACGCTCTTCGTCCCCACCAACCCGACGTACAGCTTCCTCTCCTCCAGCCTGGTCAAGGAGGTCGCGACCTGGGGCGGCGACGTCTCGCACCTGCTGCCCCCGCTGGTCCGCGAGGCCCTCACCCAGCGGCTCCGTGAGAAGCGGGACGCCGGCTGACGGCCGGCGGCGGCCCGGATGACGGCCGCACGGTGAACTGACGAACCGTCACCAGGTGTCGGGCGGGCGCCCACTGGCCGTACAGTCGTCCCCGTCCGTCTCCAGGCCGGAAGAACAGGTGGCGCACACGGTGGACGTGCAGAAGAAGCTCGACGAGATCGTCGACACGGTCGGCAGTGCCAGGTCCATGCCCATGTCCGCCTCCTGCGTGGTCAACCGCGCCGAGCTGCTGGCGATGCTCCAGGAGGTGCGGGACGCCCTGCCGGGCTCCCTGGCCCAGGCCGAGGAGCTGATCGGCGGCCGCGAGCAGCTGGTCGAGCAGGCCAGGGACGAGGCCGAGCGGATCATCGAGGCGGCGCACGCCCAGCGCGGCTCCCTCATCTCCGACACCGAGGTCGCCCGGCAGTCCCAGGACGAGGCCGACCGGGTGCTCGCCGAGGCCCGCAGGGAGGCCGAGGAGATCCGCGCCGAGGCCGACGACTACGTCGACTCCAAGCTGGCGAACTTCGAGGTCGTCCTCACCAAGACCATCGGCTCCGTCGACCGCGGCCGCGAGAAGCTGCTCGGCCGCGGCCCAGGCCTGGACGAGGAGGGCTACGAGGACCCGGAGGCCCCGGAGCGCAGCCAGGACCCCGAGACGCTGCGGCTGCGCGCCGACGAGTACGTCGACACCAAGCTCGGCGCCTTCGAGGCCGTCATGGCCAAGACCCTGGAGGCGGTGGGGCGCGGCAGGCAGAAGCTGCACGGCCGGGTCGCGTCCGACGAACTGGGTCTGCACATGGCCGAGCAGGACGAGATGGGCCGCAGGCACAGCAGCGACGCGGACTTCCTCTCGGACCTGGCCGAGCCGCAGGCCCCGGCCGCCGACCGGCCGCCCGCCCAGGCGCCCGTCCCGATGGCCGCCCAGCTGGAGCCGGACGCGATGGCGCAGCACCCGGCGGACGTACCGGTCCAGCAGTACGATCCGTACGGCTACCAGCAGCAGCCGCAGGACCCGTACGCGTACCAGCAGCAGCAGTACGCCTACCAGCACGACCCGTACGCGTACCAGCAGCACGTCCAGCAGCAGGACGGCTACGGCTACCCGGGGCCCGACCAGCTCCAGCACCAGCAGCAGGCACACCAGCCCCAGCAGCAGGGCGCCCTCGACGAGACCAGCCTCTTCGACACCAGCATGATCGACCTGGATCAGCTGCGCGCGTACGAACAGGGGCGGTAGCCCGGGGCCGAAGGGGCCGATTGGGTCTACGGCGGCCGGTCCAGTATCCTGGCTCTTCGGTCGCCCGTACCTCCGTGATCCGTGCTGCCCGTTCCGACGGTCCCAGGACGGTCCCCGACGCGGCGGCGCCCCCACCCCCAGACCTCAGTGATCCGAAAGCAGGAAGAGCCCTGAACGCGCGCCTCGACCACCGCAACCCCCTCGTGTTCGACACACACGAGCTGGGCCGGCGTCCCGGTGCGCTCCAGCGGCTCACCCGCTCGGTCGCGGCCCCCAAGGACTTCGGTATCGACGGGGTCATCGGAGTGCCGGAGGGCACTCCCGTAGAACTGGAGCTCCGCCTTGAGTCGGTCATGGACGGGGTGCTTGTCACAGGCACCGCCCGTTCGACCGCGAAGGGGGAGTGCGTAAGGTGTCTGGAGCCGCTGGAGCGAGAGCTCGAAGCGGATTTCCAGGAGATGTTCTCGTACCCCGAAGCCGACGACCGGGGCCGCAGCAAGAAGGCGGACCCGGCTGACAGTGCCGACGACGAGGACGAGGAAATCACCCCCCTTGAGGACGGCTTGTTCGACCTCGAACCCGTGCTGCGTGATGCGGTGGTGCTCGCACTGCCGATGCAGCCGGTGTGCCGGGAGGATTGCTCCGGTCTGTGTTCCGAATGCGGGATCAGGCTGGACGACGAACCCGGTCACCACCATGACGCCGTCGACGCACGTTGGGCGGCGCTGCAGGGACTCGTCGGGACCGGCCAGGTCGGCGAGAAGGACAACGTTGACGGCGCCGAACCTGGCGTCGACGAGAAGCAGGAGAAGTAGCCGTGGCTGTTCCGAAGCGGAAGATGTCGCGCAGCAACACGCGCCACCGCCGGTCGCAGTGGAAGGCTGCGGTCCCCACCCTGGTTGCGTGCGAGCGCTGCCAGGAGCCGAAGCTCCAGCACATCGCGTGCCCGAGCTGCGGCACCTACAACAAGCGCCAGGTCCTCGAGGTCTGAGCGGCTGGTGAGAGGCGCAATGTCTGACGTCAACAAGACGGACAATGCCTCGTCCCACACGCTTCTGGAAGGGCGGCTCGGGTACACCCTCGAGTCCGCCCTTCTGGTGCGTGCGCTGACCCACCGGTCGTACGCGTACGAGAACGGCGGTCTGCCCACCAACGAGCGGCTGGAGTTCCTCGGGGACTCCGTGCTCGGTCTGGTGGTCACGGACACGCTCTATCGCACCCACCCCGACCTCCCGGAGGGCCAGCTGGCCAAGCTCCGGGCGGCGGTGGTCAACTCGCGTGCGCTCGCAGGGGTGAGCCGCGGGCTCGAACTCGGTCTCTTCATCCGGCTCGGCCGGGGCGAAGAAGGCACGGGCGGGCGGGACAAGGCATCCATTCTCGCCGACACACTGGAAGCGGTGATCGGCGCCGTCTATCTCGATCAGGGCCTCGAAGCGGCGTCCGAGCTGGTGCACCGGCTCTTCGACCCCCTCATCGAGCTGTCCTCCAACCTCGGTGCGGGCCTGGACTGGAAGACCAGCCTCCAGGAACTCACCGCGAGCGAAGGTCTCGGGGTCCCGGAGTATCTGGTCAGTGAGACCGGTCCGGACCACGAGAAGACCTTCACCGCTGCCGCTCGCGTCGGTGGTGTCTCGTACGGCACCGGCACCGGCCGCAGCAAGAAGGAAGCGGAACAGCAGGCGGCGGAGTCCGCGTGGCGTGCGATCAGCGCCGCGGCGGAAGAGCGCGCGGTGGCGGCCGAGTCCGCTCCCGCGGCTGACGGAGAGGACGCCGACACCTCTTCGGCTCCGGCCGCCGGTACGGCCTCGGCCTGACGCCGGTTTCTTTCCCGCCCGTCCCCTCCGGGGGGCGGGCGGTTCTTTTCATGGTCCCTCCCCGTCCCCTCACCGCCCACCGGTGAGCCACCCCTGATGAACCACCCCTGAGGAGCAGCGTGCCCGAGTTGCCCGAGGTCGAAGTCGTACGGCGCGGACTGGAGCGCTGGGTCGCCGGCCGCACCGTCGCGGATGTGCAGGTGCTGCACCCCCGTGCGGTACGCCGTCACACCGCGGGGGGCGAGGACTTCGCCGCGGCGCTGCGCGGGCACCGGTTCGGTGCGGCCCGCCGCCGGGGGAAGTACCTCTGGCTGCCGCTGGAGGCCGCGGCCGGTACCGGGGCTTGTGCCACCCCGGCCGCCGCGCCTGCCGCACCCGGGGGCGGGGAGCCCGGCGCCGCGTACTCGGTCCTCGGCCATCTCGGGATGAGCGGACAACTCCTGGTCCAGCCCTTGACGGCCCCCGACGAGAAGCATCTGCGGATCCGTATCCGCTTCGACGACACCGAGGGCACCGAGCTGCGCTTCGTCGACCAGCGGACCTTCGGCGGGCTCTCGCTGCATACGAACACCCCTGACGGGCTGCCCGACGTCATCGCGCACATCGCCCGCGACCCCCTGGACGAGGAGTTCGACGACGCCGCGTTCTACACGGCGCTGCGGCTGCGCCGCACCACGGTCAAGCGCGCCCTGCTGGACCAGTCGCTGATCAGCGGGGTCGGCAACATCTACGCGGACGAGGCGCTCTGGCGCGCCCGGTTGCACTACGAGCGCCCCACCGCCACCCTCACCCGCCCCCGGACCGCGGAACTCCTGGGCCATGTACGGGATGTGATGAACCAGGCCCTCGCGGCCGGCGGGACCAGCTTCGACAGCCTCTACGTCAATGTGAACGGCGAATCCGGCTACTTCGACCGTTCGCTCGATGCCTACGGGCGGGAGGACGAGCCGTGCCGGCGCTGCGGCACACCGATGCGCCGCCGCCCCTGGATGAACCGGTCGAGCTACTTCTGCCCGCGCTGCCAGCGCCCGCCCGCAGCGCCGCGCGCCTGAGCGCCGGTGCGGCCGGGGAGCCGGCCGGGGCGGCTCGGTGTGCGTCCAGGCGGCCGGAGCCGGTTCAGCAGCCGTTCAGTAGCCGAAGTCCTGGGTCCACCAGGGGCCGCCGGTGCCGAAGTGGACCCCCACACCGAGCGTCGTGAAGTCGCAGTTGAGTATGTTCGCGCGGTGGCCGGGACTGTGCATCCAGGAGTCCATCACGGCGGCCGCGTCCGCCTGGCCGCGCGCGATGTTCTCGCCGCCCAGCCCCTTCACACCCGCCTTGTCCGCCCGGTCCCACGGGGTGGCCCCGTCGGGATCGGTGTGGTCGAAGAAGCCCCGGGACGCCATCTCGTCGCTGAAGTCCCCGGCCAGTGAGGCGAGATCCGCGTCGGCCCGCACCGGCCGGCAGCCGGCCTGGGCCCGCTCCTTGTTGACCAGGTTCAGGACCGCGGCCGCCGCCGTGCTCTCGGCGCCGGTGGCCGCTTCGGTGTGCGCGGCCTCCGTGCGGGGCGCGGTGGTGGGGGCCGCCCTGTGGGTGGACGGGGTGCCGGCTGATCCGCTCCGTGCGGCGAGTCCGCTCTTCGTACGCTGCGACGGCACGGCGGAGGTCTTCGGCCGGTGCGGGGACGGGGAGGCCGAAGGGGTGTGCGCCCGTGCGGCGGCCGAGCCGGCCGGTGTGGAGGGGGCACCCGGGGTGGGGGTGGCCGATGAGCCACCCTGGGTCTGGAGGTCGGGCACCGGGTCGGCGCGGACCTGGTCGCTGCCGCCCGAGCCGCCCACCGTGTAGGTGTCGCCCCCGGGCAGCAGCCCCGATGCCACCGCCACGGCGCCCACCGCGACGGCCGCCGAGACTCCCAGCAGACCGGTGCGTACGGGAGAGGAGCGCCGGCCTCTGCCGTGCGCCCGGTCCGGGCGCCGGTTCCCGGTGGCCGCCGGATCGTCGGCGGCGTCGGGTCCGGCGGCGGAGCGGCTGTGGCGTCCCATGCGCGGTGCCCTTCCTCGTGCTCGGCGTCGGCGTCGGCGTGACTCACCCGTACGGGTGAAGTTCACTGGCTCGGGACTGTAGCCCATGAGGCCCGGGGGCGAAGTGCCACCGGGGCGATCGGCCGGTTAGCGTGCAGACATGAACGAAGACGTACGGCTCGCGGCCTGGGTGCGCGGCAAGGTCCAGGGCGTGGGGTTCCGCTGGTTCACCAGGGCGAACGCTCTGCGGATTGGCGGGCTCACCGGATTCGCGCTCAATCTGGAGGACGGCAGGGTGCAGGTCGTCGCCGAGGGGCCGCGGGAGAACTGCGACCTTCTCCTGGAGTGGCTGAGGTCGGCCGACACACCCGGACGCGTCGACGGTGTCACTGAGATCTGGGACACTCCCCGCGGTGTCTACCAGAGCTTCGAGATCCGCTGAAAGGGTCGGCCCCTGCGGCGTCCCGGAGGGCCCGCTCATCCGCCCCCGGCCAAGGGGAGAGGCAGAAAAAAGCCTGGTGGTTGCCAATGACGGCGCTCCGTGCCAGGCTGCCGCAGTAGGAATGATCTCCACGCCCCTGGGCCCCGCAGGAGAGCCGCACCGGACGCTGTCCGGCGTGTGCCCCCGGGTCTGCCCTTCGATACGGGCTGTGATCGTGTTGACCGTCAAACTTTTTGGTGAGACTCTGGAAGCCCCGCGCACCTCAGCTGCTCGGCAGCGTGAAACGCAGAGAAAACAGGAAACACAGCAGGGAAACAGAGGCTGCCGAGTTCCGCGGGTGCGATTCCCCCTACGACCCACCACTCTACGGTCGGTCACTCAGTGTGGAGGACCATCCATCATGGCAAAGGCGCTTCTCGGTTACGTCGGCGGTTCCGACCCGCGACTTCTCTCCGAGATGCGACGGCTCCAGCAGCGCGTCCAGGACCTCGAATCCGAGCTCGTACGGATCCAGTCCGAGAACGACGCGCTGGCCGCCGCAGTCCAGCACCACGGAGACTCGTTGCTCGACGGTATCGACATGGACGTACCCCAGGCGGAGCCTGCGCTCACCTGACCCACACCCCACAAGGGTACGGGCGGGCTGATCCGTAAAGCCGCTTGAAATCCAATGCGCAAGGATATGCAAGGGACGCTTCGGCGTCCCTTCTTTCTGTTCCCCCGGCCCGCCCCGGTCCTTCCCCCGGTCACACACCCCCGCCCAGGCTTCCTTTACCGTCTGATGTGCCCTGCACCTTCAGGGGCGAAACCGGCAGTGAAAGGTAGAGTCCGGCGGCGTGCACCTCAAGGCCATGACCCTCCGCGGGTTCAAATCCTTCGCCTCGGCCACCACCCTCCGGTTCGAGCCCGGCATCACTTGTGTCGTGGGGCCCAATGGATCGGGCAAGTCCAATGTGGTCGACGCGCTCTCCTGGGTCATGGGAGAACAGGGCGCCAAATCGCTGCGCGGCGGAAAGATGGAAGACGTCATCTTCGCCGGGACGACGGGACGGCCACCGCTGGGCCGCGCCGAGGTCTCGCTCACCATCGACAACTCCGACGGTGCGCTGCCCATCGAGTACGCGGAAGTCACGATCACCCGGATCATGTTCCGCAATGGCGGCAGTGAGTACCAGATCAACGGCGACACCTGCCGGCTCCTCGACATCCAGGAACTCCTCTCGGATTCCGGGATCGGCCGGGAGATGCACGTCATCGTCGGACAGGGGCAGCTCGACTCGGTCCTGCACGCGGATCCGATGGGGCGCCGGGCCTTCATCGAGGAGGCCGCGGGCGTACTGAAGCACCGCAAGCGCAAGGAGAAGGCGCTGCGGAAGCTGGACGCGATGCAGGCCAACCTCGCGCGGGTGCAGGACCTCACCGACGAACTGCGCCGCCAGCTCAAACCGTTGGGACGGCAGGCCGCGGTCGCCCGGCGCGCCGCCGTCATCCAGGCCGATCTCAGGGACGCGAGGCTGCGGCTCCTCGCCGACGACCTGGTGACCATGCGCCGGGCGCTGCGCAGCGAGATCGCCGACGAGGCCGCGCTGAAGCAGCGCCGGGAGACGGCGGAGGCGGCGCTCAGGGCCGCGCTCTCCCGTGAGGCCGGTCTGGAGGAAGAGGTACGACAGCTCGCTCCCCGGCTCCAGCGCGCCCAGCAGACCTGGTACGAGCTGTCGCAGCTGGCCGAGCGGGTGCGTGGCACGGTCTCGCTCGCCGACGCCCGGGTGAAGAGCGCGTCCGCCGCGCCCGATGAGGAGCGGCGGGGCCGCGACCCGGAGGACATGGAGCGCGAGGCGGCCAGGATCCGGGAACAGGAGGCGGAGCTGGAGGCCGCCCTGGAGTCCGCCGAGCGGGCCTTGGAGGACACCTCGGCGCACCGGGCCGAACTGGAACGGGAACTGGCCGCCGAGGAACGCAGGCTCAGGGACGCCGCACGTGCCATCGCCGACCGGCGCGAGGGGCTCGCCCGGCTGAACGGACAGGTCAACGCCGCCCGCAGCAGGGCCGGTTCGGCGCAGGCCGAGATCGACAGGCTCGCCGAGGCACGGGACGGTGCCCAGGAGCGCGCCGAAGCGGCCCAGCAGGAGTACGAGCAGCTCAGAGCCGAAGTCGACGGGCTCGACGCCGGTGACCGGGAACTCGCCGACCGGCACGGCGCGGCGAAGTCCGCGCTGGCGGAGGCGGAGAGCGGGCTGACCGCGTCCCGGGAGGCGGCCACGGCCGCCGAGCGGGAGCGGGCCGCGCTGTCGGCCAGGCACGAGGCGCTGGCGCTCGGACTGCGCCGCAAGGACGGCACCGGTGTGCTGCTCGGCGCGGACGACCGTCCGGCCGGTCTGCTGGGCCCGGTCGCGGAGCTGCTCACAGTGGCCGCGGGTTACGAGGTCCCGGTGGCGGCGGCACTGGGCCTGGCCGCCGACGCGCTCGCGGTACGTGACACGGCCACCGCGGCGGACGCGATCCGCCGCCTCCGCAAGCAGGACGCGGGCCGCGCGACGCTGCTGCCCGGCACCGCCGCGGCGGTGCCGCGGGATTCCGGCGCCGGGGGGCTGCCGGGCCAGGCGCGTACGGGGGCCGGAGGCCCATCGGGCGACGGGGCTGCGGAGGTGCCGGATGCCCGCCGGGGCGAGGGCGAAGGCGGGGAGGCGGCCCCGGAGATGCCGGGCGCCCGGCAGGGCGGGGACGGTACGGAGGTCGCTTCAGGGGGACCCGGCGCCGGGCACAGCGCGGAGAGCACGGAGCCGCCCGCTTCGGGGGTGCCGGATGCCCGGCGGGGCGAGGGCGAGCAGGCGGCTTCGGAGGTGCCGGATGCCCGGCACGGCGAGGACGGTACGCAGACCGCCCCGGGTGACCGGGCGGACGGGAGCCCGGGGGAGCGGGGGGACAGCGGCACCGGTTCCCGCCGCGCTCAGGGCGGGGGGTCCGGCAGCACGTCCGGTGGGCCGCGGCCCGGCCCGGACCGCGCCGCCGTCGCGCTCGCCGCGCCCTTCGCCGTCGATCTGGTCGGCGGCCCGGCCGAGCTGCTGCCCGGGGTGCACCGGCTGCTGCGCGACATCGTCGTCGTACCCACCCTCGAAGACGCCGAGGAGCTGATCGCCAGGCGGCCCGGCCTCACCGCGGTGACCGCCGAAGGCGACGTCCTGGGCGCGCACTTCGCACACGGCGGGTCGGCCGGTGTGCCCAGCCTGCTGGAGGTGCAGGCGTCCGTGGACGAGGCCGCCGCGGGTCTGGCGGAGCTGGCCGTCCGGTGCGAGGAACTGGCCGGAGCGCAGCGGGCCGCCGCCGCCCGGCGCGCGGAGTGCGCGGCGCTCGTCGACGAGCTGGCTGAGGCGCGGCGGGCGGCCGACCGGGAGAAGTCCGGCGTCGCCCAGCAGCTCGGGCGCCTCGCCGGGCAGGCGCGCGGCGCCGCGGGCGAGGCCGAGCGGTCGGCGGCGGCCGCCGCCAAGGCCCAGGAGGCCCTGGAGCGCGCGACCGGCGAGGCCGAGGAGCTGGCGGAACGCCTGCTGGTGGCCGAGGAGTCACCGGTGGAGGAGGAGCCGGACACCTCCGTACGGGACCGGCTCGCCGCCGACGGCGCCAATGCCCGGCAGACCGAGATGGAGGCCAGGCTCCAGGCCCGTACCCATGAGGAGCGGGTCAAGGGGCTCGCGGGGCGGGCCGAGGCACTCGACTGGGGAGCGCGCGCCGAGCGTGAGGCGCGGGCGCGCGCCGAGCGGCGCCGCGCCCGGCTGCGCCATGAGGCGGCGGTCGCGTCGGCCGTCGCGGACGGGGCGCGTCAGCTGCTCGCCCATGTCGAGGTGTCGCTGGTCCGCGCCGGGCAGGAGCGGACCGCGGCCGATGCGGCGAAGGCCGGGCGCGAGCAGGAGCTGACCGAGGAGCGCAACCGGGGCCGGGACCTGAAGGCCGAACTCGACCGGCTCACCGACTCGGTGCACCGCGGTGAGGTGCTCGGGGCCGAGAAGCGGCTGCGGATCGAGCAGCTGGAGACCAGGGCGCTGGAGGAGCTGGGCGTGGAGCCCGCCGGGCTTGTGGCCGAGTACGGCCCCGATCAGCCGGTGCCGCCGTCCCCGGCCGCCGAGGGCGAGGAGCTGCCCGGCGATCCGGACCATCCGCGGAACCGGCCGGTGCCCTTCGACCGGGCCGGGCAGGAGAAGCGGCTCAGGTCGGCCGAACGGGCGTACCAGCAACTCGGGAAGGTGAATCCGCTCGCCCTGGAGGAGTTCTCCGCGCTGGAGGAGCGGCACAAATTCCTCTCCGAGCAGCTGGAGGACCTGAAGAAGACGCGGGCCGACCTGCTCCTCGTGGTCAAGGAGGTCGACGAGCGGGTCGAGCAGGTCTTCACCGAGGCCTACCGCGACACCGCACGCGAGTTCGAAGGGGTCTTCGCCCGGCTCTTCCCGGGCGGCGACGGACGGCTGATCCTCACCGACCCGGACAACATGCTCACCACCGGAGTGGACGTCGAGGCACGGCCGCCGGGCAAGAAGGTCAAGCGGCTCTCGCTGCTCTCCGGCGGGGAGCGGTCGCTGACCGCGGTGGCCCTGCTGGTGTCGATCTTCAAGGCCAGGCCCAGTCCGTTCTATGTGATGGACGAGGTGGAGGCCGCGCTCGACGACACCAACCTCCAGCGGCTGATCCGGATCATGGAGGAGCTCCAGGAGAGCTCCCAGCTCATCGTGATCACTCATCAGAAGCGCACGATGGAGGTCGCCGACGCGCTGTACGGCGTCTCCATGCAGGGTGACGGGGTCTCCAAGGTCATCAGCCAGCGCCTCCGCTGAGAGCCGTGGCCCGGCGCATCCGCCACGCCGGTCCCGCCCGGGGAGAGCGGTCCCTCGCCCGGCGGGTCCCCAAGTGGTGCGTGCACGGAAGCTGTGCGCAACTGGAGGGGCCCGTACCCCATGGCCGTCATCGAGGACGGGCCCGAGGAGCTCATGTGACCAGCACGGCGCACACACCGCAGGCCGGAGGCGGCCCGGCTGCCCCCGACCACCTCGCGCACGTCATCTTCATCACGGCGGCAGCCGCGATGGGCGGTTTCCTGTTCGGCTACGACAGCTCCGTGATCAACGGAGCCGTCGAGGGCATCCGGGACAAGTACAACGTCGGCTCGGCGACGCTGGCGCAGGTGATCGCCATCGCCCTGATCGGCTGTGCGATCGGCGCGGCGACGGCCGGCCGCATCGCCGACCGCATCGGCCGTATCCGCTGTATGCAGATCGCGTCCGTGCTGTTCACCATCAGCGCCGTCGGTTCCGCCCTGCCGGTCGCCCTGTGGGACCTCGCCCTCTGGCGCATCATCGGCGGTTTCGGCATCGGGATGGCCTCCGTGATCGGTCCGGCCTACATCGCCGAGGTCTCGCCGCCCGCCTACCGCGGCCGGCTCGGCTCCTTCCAGCAGGCCGCGATCGTCATCGGCATCGCCGTCTCACAGCTCGTCAACTACGGCATCCTCCAGACGGCCAACGGAAACCAGCGCGGGAAGCTGCTGGGCGTCGAGGCATGGCAGCTGATGCTCGGGGTCATGGTGATCCCGGCGGTCATCTACGGTCTGCTCTCCTTCGCGATCCCCGAGTCACCCCGCTATCTGATCTCGGCCGGCAAACCGGACCGGGCCAAGAAGGTGCTCACCGAGGTCGAGGGCGACCACATCGACCTCGAAGGACGGGTCCAGGAGATCCGGCTCGCCATGAAGCGCGAACACAAGTCGACGTTCAGGGACCTGCTGGGCGGCGGCTTCTACTTCAAGCGCATCGTCTGGATCGGCATCGGGCTCTCGGCCTTCCAGCAACTGGTCGGTATCAACGTCGCCTTCTACTACTCCGCCACCCTCTGGCAGTCCGTGGGTATCGACCCGTCGACCTCGTTCCTGTACTCGTTCACCACCTCCATCATCAACATCATCGGCACCGTGGTCGCCATGCTCCTGGTCGACCGGATCGGCCGCCGGCCGCTGGTGCTGATCGGCTCGGTCGGCATGGTCATCGGACTCGCCCTGGAGGCCTGGGCGTTCTCGTACCATCTCGTCGGCGGCAAGCTGCCGACCCTCCAGGGCTGGGTCGCGCTGGTCGCCGCCCACTGGTTCGTGTTCTTCTTCGCCATGTCGTGGGGTGTCGTCGTCTGGGTCTTCCTCGGCGAGATGTTCCCGAACAAGATCCGTGCCGCCGCTCTCGGGGTGGCCGCTTCGGCCCAGTGGATCGCCAACTGGGCGATCACCGCCAGCTTCCCGAGCCTCTCCGACTGGAACCTCTCGGCGACGTACGTGATCTACACCCTCTTCGCCGTGCTCTCGATCCCCTTCGTGCTGCTGTTCGTGAAGGAGACCAAGGGCAAGACCCTGGAGGAGATGGGCTGACCCCCCCGGCCCGGTCCGCTGCTCAGTCCCCGATACGGGGCAGCACGCGCTCCGCGAAGAGGTGCAGACTGCGCCAGCCCTCGTC
This sequence comes from Streptomyces sp. NPDC059398, assembly GCF_042751845.1. Taxonomy (NCBI): domain Bacteria; kingdom Bacillati; phylum Actinomycetota; class Actinomycetes; order Kitasatosporales; family Streptomycetaceae; genus Streptomyces; species Streptomyces sp. NPDC059398. The sequence goes on from NZ_JBHYWP010000022.1 coordinate 52,399, forward strand.
CACCGGCATCCCGCCGCACAGCGGATGCAGTACGAGACTTCCGGCGCCGCCCGCGGCCAGGGCCACGCACTCGTCCGGGGTGACGATCCGGTAGACACCCTCCTTGCGCAGCCCCTCCACCGTCTCCGCCGCCGAACGGACCGCGGAGTGGATGTCGGACGACTGCCAGGAGGCGTAGGTACGCGCCTCGTGCAGGAAGTGCTCGCCGTACTCGGCCCAGGCCCGGTCGGGGTCCTCGGCTATGTGCAGCAGGGGCGTCTCGGCCTCCGGCATCATGCAGAAGCCCTCGGTCCCGTGCTCCGCGCGCTGCTCGTGGTAGTACGTCTCAAGTTCCGGCAGATACGCGCTCGGGAAGAGCGGCAGCCCGAGCCGGGCCGCCCGGCGCGCCGCCGCCCGGGACGAGCCGCCGACGAGCAGCAGCGGGTGCGGGGTGGTGTACGGGCGCGGGGTGACCCGGACGGTACGCCCCCGGTACTCGAACGCTTCGCCGGTCCACGCCGTCAGCAGGGTTTCGAGCAGCTCGTCCTGGAGCCGCCCGCGCCTGCTCCACTCGACGCCCTGCTGCGCGTACTCCTCCGGCCGGTAGCCGATGCCCGCGACCGTGGCCAGCCGGCCCGCGCTGATCAGGTCCAGTACGGCGATGTCCTCGGCGAGGCGCAGCGGATCGTAGAGCGGGCCGATGATCGCGGAGACGGTGACCGCGATCCGCCGGGTGGCCCCGAAGACGGAGCCCGCGAAGACGAAGGGGGAGGGCAGCCAGTTGTTTCCGGCGCCGTGGTGTTCCTCGGTCTGGACGGTGTCGACGCCTCGGTCGTCGGCGTACGCGGCCATCTCCAGGGCGGTGCGGTAGCGGGCGGAGAGCGATTCGGGGGTCGCCCGCGGATCGACGAGATTGAACCTGACGACTGTGAAGGCCATGACGGGAAATCCCCCTTCGCCGGGTGGGAGCTGGCGAAGGGGGACGGTAGCTGACGCGGCGTCAGATAGGTAGGGGTGCGGCCTCGCGGTCCGCGTCCGGGCCGGGTCCCTGCGTACCGGACCGCGCCTTCGGCTTCGGCAGTACGGCGTAGAGCACGCCCGAGACCAGGATGGTGACCACCCAGCCGAGGCCGTTGCGGCCGAGCCAGCTGTCGGCGAAGGGGCCGCTGAACCAGGCGGAGTCCGCGGTGCCCGCCGTGGTGAACAGCAATCCGGTGACCAGCGCGGCCAGCCAGGCGATGACGGCGGCGGGGCTGAAGCCGCCCCGGTACCAGTAGGCGCTGGTCCTGGTGGTGTCCATCAGGGCCACCGGGTCGTAGACGCGGCCGAGCAGCATGTCCGCGCCGAACACCCCGATCCAGGCGGAGAAGGCCACCGCGAGCAGCGAGAGGAACGCGACGAAGGAGCCGAGGAAGCTGGTCGCCGCGAGCATCAGGATCAGCCCGAGCACCACGCTGATCACCGCGTTCACCGAGACCGCCCAGGCCCGCGGCACCCGGATGCCGAGGGTCAGCGCGGTGAAGCCGGCCGAGTACATCGACATCGCGTTGATCAGGACCATGCCGACCACGGCGATCAGCAGATACGGCACCGCGATCCACATCGGCAGCACCTTGCCCAGGAAGGAGACCGGGTCGGCGGCGTGCGCGAGGTCCGGCGTGGAGACCGCCATCACCGCGCCCATCAGCACCATCGGCAGGACGACGATGCCCGCACCGCCGATGGACGCCCCGATCATGCCCCCGCCCGATGAGCGCCGCGGCAGATACCGCGCGAAGTCCGGCCCTGACGGGACCCAGCTGAGACCGCCGGCCGCGATCAGGCCGATGCCCGCGACCAGGGAGGCCGTGGTGCCGGCCGGCTTGGCGAAGACGGCGGACCAGTCGGTGTCGGCGATCAGATAGACGAGGACCAGGACGGAGAAGATCCCGAAGAGATAGGTGGACCACTTGTTGCACAGGTGCAGGGCGTTGATGCCGAGGCCCGAGATCAGGAAGGTGGCGGCGACGAACAGCAGCAGGGTCACGATGATCAGCGGCGTGCTGCTGTGGATGGAGAAACAGATGTCGAGGACGGTCAGCAGCGCGTACGCGCCGGTCACCGCGTTGATCGTCTCCCAGCCCCAGCGGGCGATCCAGATCAGTGAGCCGGGCAGCAGATTGCCGCGCTGGCCGAAGACCGAGCGGGACAGGGCCATGCCGGGGGCGCCGCCGCGCTTGCCCGCGATGGAGATGAAGCCGACCAGCCCGTAACTGATGACCGGGGCGGCGAAGGCGGCGATCAGCGCCTGCCAGAAGTTCAGCTTGTCGGCGACGACCAGACTCGCGCCCATCGCGAGCAGCAGCACACTGATATTGGCGGCAACCCAGGTCGGGATCAGGTCGCGGACACGGCCTTTGCGTTCATTGTCCGGGACCGGTTCGAGACCGCGGGTCTCCACCGCGCCTTCGACGTCGGAGGCGTGGGGCATGGGGTACTCCGTGCACGTGTGAGGGGAGTTGGGGACGGGGCGAGAAGTGATGTGACGCGCGTAGACAGCGACATCATGGTAGGGGCGGCGGGAAAATTTCAAATAGAGGATTTAGTCCCTTGTGCGAACCCACGAAGGTGCGCACGGCCGGGCTGTGACCGAACGCCGAGCCGTGACTGATACTGGGTGGGTTATGGAAATCGTGATCCTTGCTGTAGTCATCGCCCTGGTCGCTGTCGGCGCGATCAGCGGGCTCGTGGTCAGCAGCCGCAAGAAGAAGCAGCTGCCCCCCACAGCACCGCCGAGTGCGCCGACCATCACAGCGCCTCCCGCCGAACCCCAGGTCGGCGAGGACGCTGCCCCACCGCGCGACGAGTCGCGCCGCACCATCGAGGAGGTGGATCTCCCGCCCGCCGACGAGGCCGTGGGCGCCCCCGTCGCCGTCGAGGACCCGGTGGTCGCGGAGCCGGCCCCGCCGCGGATCGAGATCCCGGAACCGGCCGAGGGCCGTCTCGTACGGCTGCGTGCCCGGCTCGCCCGTTCGCAGAACTCGCTGGGCAAGGGACTGCTCACCCTGCTCTCCCGGGACAACCTCGACGAGGAGACCTGGGAGGAGATCGAGGACACCCTGCTCACGGCCGATGTCGGAGTCGCGCCGACCCAGGAGCTGGTCGAGCGGCTGCGTGAGCGGGTCCGGGTGCTCGGCACCCGCACCCCGGAGGACCTCCGCGTCCTGCTGCGCGAAGAGCTGCTGAATCTGCTCGGTACGGACTTCGACCGCGCGGTCAGAACCGAGGGCGGTCTGGAGACCCCGGGCGTCGTCATGGTCGTCGGGGTCAACGGCACCGGCAAGACCACCACCACCGGCAAGCTCGCCCGGGTCCTGGTGGCCGACGGCCGCAGTGTGGTGCTCGGCGCTGCCGACACCTTCCGGGCGGCCGCCGCCGACCAGCTCCAGACCTGGGGCGAACGGGTCGGGGCGCGCACGGTCCGCGGCCCTGAGGGCGGCGACCCGGCGTCGATCGCGTACGACGCGGTGAAGGAGGGCATCAAGGAGAGCGCCGATGTCGTCCTCATCGACACCGCCGGTCGGCTGCACACCAAGACCGGCCTGATGGACGAGCTCGGCAAGGTCAAGCGGGTCGTGGAGAAGCACGGCCCGCTGGACGAGGTGCTGCTCGTGCTGGACGCGACGACCGGGCAGAACGGCCTGGTGCAGGCGCGGGTGTTCGCCGAGGTGGTGGACATCACCGGCATCGTGCTGACCAAGCTGGACGGTACGGCCAAGGGCGGCATCGTCATCGCGGTCCAGCGCGAACTGGGCGTACCGGTCAAGCTGGTGGGCCTCGGTGAGGGCGCCGACGACCTGGCCCCCTTCGAGCCCGAGGCGTTCGTGGACGCGCTGGTCGGGGACTGACCCCGGACCGGTATCCGGCGGTGAGCCACCGCCGGACGACCCCGTACCACGCGAAGGGCCCCGCCACACGGTGCAGCTGTGGCGGGGCCCTTCGCGCTCTCCCGCACCGGCGCCGGCCGGCACGGAAGGCGGGTCAGGCGGGTACGTGACGGTGGCAGATGTAGGCGAGAGTGCCGAGCAGTAGCCGGGCCTGGGGCGGGCCGCCGGCCGTCCCGGGCGACGGGGGCCGCAGCCAGCGGGCCGGGCCGAGGCCGCGGTGGTTCGACGGCGGGGCGGTGATGTGCTCGCCGGGGCCCAGGCCGTGCAGGTCGAGGTCCGCGTCGTCCCAGCCCATCCGGTAGAGCAGCTCGGGCAGTTCGCGGGCGGCGCCGGGGGCCACGAAGAACTGCGCCCGGCCGTCCGGGGTCGCGCTCACCGGGCCCAGGGGGAGCCCCATCCGCTCCATCCGGATCAGGGCCGTGCGCCCCGCGGGCTCCGCGACGTCGATGATGTCGAAGCAGCGGCCCACCGGCAGCAGGACCGCGGCGCCCGGCGTCAGCGACCAGGCTCTTGCGGCCTCACCGAGGGTGGCCCCCGCGGGCACCTCGGGCGCGAACCCGAGGGGATGGGCGCCCGGGGACGCGCACCCGGCCTCTCCGCAGGAGCAGTTGCCCGCCGCCGCGCGCGCACCGGGCACCACGTCCCAGCCCCAGAGTCCGGTGAACTCGGCCACGGTCGTGCTCTCCGATGTGCGGCCGCGACGCCGGGTGCCGGAGCGGATGTCCCGGATGCCGCCGATAGTGAAGCCCATGCCCCCTCCAACGGGTCGTACGCGCCGGTGGTTACGACCTGGAGCCTCTCCGTCACCCTGTGTCGCAAACACCCTGGTCGGGGAGGCGTGGGGGGACGTTGGGGGTGGTGCGGAACGGTTCACGCGCCCCGGCGTGCATCGCTCCACCCGATCCTGATCGTCGAGTTTCCAGTGAATCGCGCCTGGCGGCAGGCGCGTTCATGTGAAGGGGTGGCGAATGGTGGCGTTTCCGGGATCGCCTCGCCAGGCGCGTGATCGTAGGATTACTTTCAGTGCACGAACCCTCGGGTCGGATGCGTTCACGGGTATGCCGGGGGCAAGCCGGTTCTCTGTTCGACAGGGTGCGAAGTGCCGGACAGTAGACCTCAACTCACGGCATTCTGATATGGGTTGGCGTAACGAGGCTTCAGCGGGATGGGGGCGTTCCAGTGGGCGGCAGTGGCGACGGCGAGACGGGTGCCGGCAAACGCCCGAACGAGAAGCTCGGTTCGTGGTTCGTGCGCAGCGGATGGTCGAAGGGCGAGCTGGCGCGCCAGGTGAACCGACGGGCGCGGCAGATGGGCGCGCACCACATCAGCACCGACACCTCGCGGGTGCGGCGCTGGCTCGACGGTGAACAGCCGCGTGAGCCCATTCCGCGCATCCTCTCGGAGCTGTTCTCCGAACGCTTCGGCAGTGTGGTCGCCGTCGAGGACCTGGGGCTGCGTGCGGCGCACCAGTCGCCGTCCGTCTCCGGCGTCGACATGCCCTGGGCGGGCCCGCAGACCGTCTCGCTGCTCAGTGAGTTCTCCCGCAGCGACCTGATGCTCGCCCGGCGCGGCTTCCTGGGCGCCTCGCTCGCCCTGGCCGCGGGCCCCACGCTCATCGAGCCGATGCAGCGCTGGCTGGTGCCGACGCCCCCGGGCGAGACCGCCGCCGAACTCCCCGCCGACCACGCACGGCGCCCCTCCCGGCTGTCGCGGCCCGAGCTCGAACTGCTGGAGTCCACCACGGTGATGTTCCGCCAGTGGGACGCCCAGTGCGGCGGCGGGCTGCGCCGCAAGGCGGTCGTCGGGCAGCTGCACGAGGTGACCGACCTGCTGCAGGAACCGCAGCCGGGGGCCACGTCGAAGCGGCTGTTCCGGTGCGCCGCCGAACTGGCCGAGCTGGCCGGGTGGATGAGTTACGACGTAGGTCTCCAGCCCACCGCCCAGAAGTACTTCGTGCTCGCCCTGCACGCGGCCAAGGAGGCCGGGGACAAGCCGCTCGGCTCGTACATCCTGTCCTCGATGAGCCGCCAGATGATCCATCTCGGCCGCCCCGACGACGCCCTGGAACTCGTCCACCTCGCCCAGTACGGCAGCCGCGAGTGCGCCACCCCCCGCACCCAGGCGATGCTGTATGCGATGGAGGCCCGCGCCTACGCCAACATGGGCCAGCCGAGCAAGTGCAAACGAGCCGTGCGGATGGCCGAGGACACCTTCTCCGACGCGGGCGTCGACGGCGAGCCCGAGCCCGACTGGATCCGCTTCTTCTCCGAGGCCGAGCTGAACGGCGAGAACGGCCACTCGTTCCGCGACCTCGCCTATGTGGCGGGCCGCAGCCCCACCTACGCCTCGCTCGCCGAGCCGGTACTCGACAACGCGGTCGCGCTCTTCGAGAAGGACGAGGAGCACCAGCGTTCGTACGCCCTGAACCTCGTCGGCATGGCCACCGTCCATCTGCTGAAGCGGGAGCCGGAGCACTCCACGTCGTTCGCCGCCCAGGCCCTGGACATCGCCACCCGTGTCCGCTCCGAGCGGGTCAACACCAGGCTCCGCAAGACCGTCGACACGGCGGTCAGGAACTTCGGCGAGGTCCCGGCGGTCATCGACCTCACCGAGCGGCTCGCCGCGCAGCTGCCCGAGACCGCCGAGGCGGTCTGAGGCGGGCGGCGGTACACGACTGCGGGACACCGCAGGAGTACACGACTGCTGGACACCGCCGCAGGACACAACAGCAGAGCGCCGCAGCAGGACCCCAAGGCCCCGGCCGCGACAGTCACCCCGTGATGCCCGACTCGGCTCCCCCATGCCAGGTCAACAGGGTGACCGTCGTGGCCGGTTCTCCACCCCGGGGCGGGGGGATACGGCAGGGCCTCCGATCACCCGTCCGGCCCCGCGCTTCATCCGGGCGTAACACGCCGCGCCTCTTCGTCACCGCGGTGAAACATCACGGGGCGCCCGCCGAAACCGCGCGGCGTCAGTCTCTGAGGCATGACCCTTGCTGCAGAAGCCTCGAAGCTGTCCCCCGCCAACACCGGGTTCATGCTCATCTGCTCGGCCCTGGTGATGGTCATGACCCCGGGCCTGGCCTTCTTCTACGGAGGCATGGTCCGGGTCAAATCGACCCTCAACATGCTGATGATGAGCTTCATCAGCCTCGGGATCGTCACGGTCCTCTGGGTGCTGTACGGATTCAGCGTCGCCTTCGGATCGGGCAACGGATTCCTCGGCTGGTCCAAGGGGTACATCGGACTCAGCGGCATCGGACTCACCCAGCTCTGGCCGGGCTACACCATCCCGGTCTATGTCTTCGCCGTCTTCCAGCTGATGTTCGCGATCATCACCCCGGCCCTGATCAGCGGGGCGCTGGCCGACCGGGTGAAGTTCACCGCCTGGGCGCTGTTCATCGTGGGCTGGGTGACCGTCGTCTACTTCCCGGTCGCGCACTGGGTCTGGGCGTCCGACGGCTGGCTCTTCACGAAGGGCGTCATCGACTTCGCCGGCGGTACGGCGGTCCACATCAACGCGGGCGCGGCCGCGCTCGGCGTGATCCTGGTGACCGGCAGGCGCATCGGCTTCAGAAAGGACCCGATGCGCCCGCACAGCCTCCCGCTGGTGATGCTCGGCGCTGCGCTCCTGTGGTTCGGCTGGTTCGGGTTCAACGCCGGATCGTGGCTGGGCAACGACGACGGCGTCGGCGCGGTGATGTTCATCAACACCCAGGTCGCCGCCGCGGCGGCGATGCTCGCCTGGCTCGCGTACGAGAAACTCCGCCACGGCTCCTGCACCACGCTCGGAGCGGCCTCCGGGGCCGTGGCCGGACTGGTGGCCATCACCCCGTCCGGCGGCGCCGTCAGCCCGCTCGGCGCGATCGCGGTCGGTGCCATCGCGGGGGTGCTGTGCGCCATGGCCGTCGGCCTCAAGTACCGCTTCGGTTTCGACGACTCGCTCGACGTGGTGGGCGTCCATCTGGTCGGGGGCGTCGTCGGATCCCTGCTCATCGGCTTCTTCGCCACCGGCGGAGTGCAGTCCGACGTGGCGGGCGTCTTCTACGGCGGCGGCTTCCACCAGCTCGGCATCCAGGCCGTCGGGGTCTTCTCGGTCCTCGGCTACTCGCTCGCCGTATCGGCGGGACTGGCCTTCCTGATCGACCGGACCATGGGGATGCGGGTCACCGACGAGGTCGAGGTCGCAGGCATCGACCAGCACGAACACGCCGAGACGGCGTACGACCACAGCGGAGCGGGCGGCGGCTCCAGGACAGCCGCGACCGCCCCGGGCCAGGGAACCGGCCGGCCGGCCGATGCGGGCCCCCCGGCCGGACCGGGCCCCACGGACAGGAAGCCGACCGGGTCGGGCCCCGCGAACAAGAAGGTGGACGCATGAAGCTCATCACCGCGGTCGTGAAGCCGCACCGGCTGGACGAGATCAAGGAGGCCCTCCAGGGCTTCGGCGTCCAGGGCCTCACGGTCACCGAGGCCAGCGGCTACGGCCGCCAGCGCGGCCACACCGAGGTCTACCGGGGCGCCGAGTACACCGTGGACCTGGTCCCGAAGATCCGGATCGAGGTCCTGGCCGAGGACGCGGAGGCCGAACAGCTCATCGATGTGGTGGTGCAGGCGGCCAGGACCGGCAAGATCGGCGACGGCAAGGTCTGGAGCGTCCCGGTCGAGACCGCGATCCGGGTCAGGACCGGCGAACGCGGCCCTGACGCGCTCTGACGACGAGAGCCTGACGCGCTCTGAACGACGAGAGACGGGAACTGCCGGGTGACGAGTGCCGACGACATGACCGACACGACCGGTCAGCAGGACGACGACCGGGAATCCGGCGGTTACGCGGCGGCCCGGCTCCGCCTCCTCCAGGAGAAGACGGACCCGGGGCCGCCCCGCCGCGCGGCCCTCGCCCGGCTCACCGACGCGTGGACGGCCGCGCTCTTCACCCCGGCCGCAGAGGCCGCCGGGGTGCGCGGCGCCGCCCTGGTGGCCGTCGGCGGGTACGGACGCGGTGAGCTCTCCCCGCGCAGCGACCTGGACCTGCTCCTGCTGCACGACGGGAAGGCCGAGCCGGGCGCCATCGCCTCGCTCGCCGACCGGATCTGGTACCCGGTGTGGGATCTGGGGCTGGACCTCGACCACTCCGTACGGACCCCCGCCGAGGCGCGCAGGACGGCGGGCGATGACCTCAGGGTTCAGCTCGGTCTCCTCGACGCCCGGCATGTCGCGGGCGACCCGGGGCTCACCGCCGGGCTGCGCACCGCCGTACGCGCCGACTGGCGCAACCAGGCCCCGAAGCGGCTGCCCGAGCTCTACGAGCTGTGCCAGGAGCGCGCCGGACGCCAGGGCGAGCTGCGGTTCCTCCTGGAACCCGACATCAAGGAGGCCAGAGGCGGACTCCGGGACGCCACGGCGCTGCGGGCCGTCGCCGCGTCCTGGCTGGCCGACGCGCCCCGCGAGGGGCTCGACGGCGCCCGCAGACAGCTCCTCGACGCCCGGGACGCGCTGCATCTGGTGACCGGGCGCGCCACCGAACGCCTCGCCCTCCAGGAACAGGACCAGGTCGCGGCCGAGATCGGCCTGCTGGACGCCGACGCCCTGCTGCGCGAGGTGTACGAAGCCGCGCGGACCATCTCGTACGCCGCCGACGTCACCTGGCGCGAGGTCAACCGGGTGCTGCGCGCCCGCTCCGCACGTCCCCGGCTGCGCGCCCTGCTCGGCGGTGGCGCGGGCAGGACCGCGGCGGCCCCGCGGACCCCGCTCGCCGAAGGCGTGGTGGAGCTGGAGGGCGAGGTGGTGCTGGCCCGCACCGCGCGACCCGAGCGCGACCCCGTACTGCCGCTGCGGGCGGCAGCGGCGGCGGCCCAGGCCGGGCTGCCGGTCTCCCCGCACGCCGTACGCAGGCTGGCGGGCGGCGCACGCCCCCTGCCGGTGCCCTGGCCGGCCGAGGCACGTGAACAGCTGGTGACCCTGCTCGGCGCCGGCCCGTCCACGGTGCAGGTCTGGGAGGCGCTGGAGGCGGAAGGGCTGATCAGCGGGGTGCTGCCGGACTGGGAGCGGGTGCGGTGCAGGCCGCAGCGGAACGCCGTGCACACCTGGACGGTCGACCGGCACCTCGTCGAGACCGCCGTGCGGGCCTCCGCGCTGACCCGCCGGGTGGCCCGGCCCGACCTGCTGCTCGTCGCCGCCCTGCTGCACGACATCGGCAAGGGCTGGCCCGGCGACCACGCGGTGGCGGGCGAGACCATCGCACGCGACATGGCCGCCCGGATCGGCTTCGATGCCGCCGACACCGAGGTGCTCGCCACGCTCGTACGCCACCATCTGCTGCTGGCCGAGACGGCCACCCGGCGCGACCTGGACGACCCGGCGACCGTGCGCGCGGTCGCCGCGGCGGGGGAGTCGCGCCCCCCCCGGGGGCGGGGGGCCGCGGGGTCAGTGGGGGGGCCCCAGGGGACCGCGCCCCCGCCCACCCCCCCCCTGGCGCGGCCCCCCCCCCCCCCCCCCCCCCGCCCCCCCCCCCCCCCGCCCCCCCCCCCCCCCCCCCCCGCGGCGGTGAAGTCCGCCGCCACCCTGGAGCTGCTGCACGCGCTGACCGAGGCGGACGCACTGGCGACCGGCCCCGCGGCCTGGTCGTCCTGGCGGGCCTCGCTCGTGGCAGAGCTGGTCGCACGGGCCGCCGCGGTCCTGGCGGGGGAGGAACCCGAGGAACCGGAGACCGGAGCGCCGGGCGCCGAGCACGAACGGCTGGCCGTCGAGGCCCTGCGCACCGGCGGTCCCGCGCTGGCCCTGCACACCAGGGCCGAGGAGCCGCAGGAGGACGGCGCACCGGAGCCGGTGGGCGCGGAGCTGCTCATCGCGCTCCGCGACCGGCCCGGCGTCCTGCCCGCCGTCGCCGGGGTCCTGGCGCTGCACCGGCTGACCGTACGCGCGGCCGATCTGCGCACCGTCGAGCCGCCCGCCGGCCCCGACGACGGCCGGTCGGCGGTGCTGCTGCTGACCTGGCGGGTGGCGGCCGAGTACGGGTCGCTGCCGCAGGCCGCCCGGCTGCGCGCCGATCTCGTACGGGCGCTGGACGGCTCACTCGACGTACGCGCCAGACTGGCCGAACGCGAGGCGGCCCACCCGCGCCGCCGCGGCATCCAGGCCCCGCCGCCCAGCGTGAGGGTGGCCCCGGCGGGGTCCCGGCTGGCCACGGTGATCGAGGTCCGCGCCCAGGATGCCCCGGGCCTGCTGTACCGGATCGGCCGGGTACTGGAGGCGGCCGGGGTGACGGTGCGCAGCGCACATGTCTCCACGCTGGGGGCGAGCGCGGTGGACGCGTTCTATGTGACGGGACCCGACGGGGGCCCGCTCGGGGCGGACGCCGCGGCCGGTCTTGCCCGGGAGGTGGAGGCCGGGCTGCGGAAGTGAGCGGCGGGGCGGCGGCAGCCACGGTGGCCCCGGTCCACCCGCTGGTCACCCTGGTCCCGCCCCGGTTCCGCCCCCTGCTCAGGACCCCGGTCGGGGGCAGGGGCAGACCCGACCCGCCGCGTCCGGATACCCTGGGGTCCAACCGTCCCCCCGCCCCCGACCCGAGGATCCGCGACCGCCGTGTTCGATACCCTCTCCGACCGCCTTGCCGCGACTTTCAAGAACCTCCGGGGCAAAGGGCGCCTCAGCGAGGCGGACATCGATGCCACCGCGCGCGAAATCCGTATCGCCCTGCTTGAGGCCGATGTCGCGCTGCCCGTCGTCCGTGCCTTCATCAAGCAGATCAAGGAGCGCGCGGCCGGCGCCGAGGTCTCCCAGGCGCTGAACCCGGCCCAGCAGGTCATCAAGATCGTCAACGAGGAGCTCATCGGCATCCTCGGTGGCGAGACCCGCCGCCTCCGCTTCGCCAAGCAGCCGCCGACCGTGATCATGCTCGCGGGCCTCCAGGGCGCGGGCAAGACGACCCTCGCCGGGAAGCTCGGCCTCTGGCTCAAGGGCCAGGGCCACACCCCGCTGCTGGTCGCCTGTGACCTCCAGCGTCCCAACGCCGTCAACCAGCTGAGCGTGGTCGCCGAGCGCGCCGGCGTCGCCGTGTACGCCCCCGAGCCGGGCAACGGCGTCGGCGACCCGGTGAAGGTCGCACAGGACTCGATCGAGTTCGCCAAGTCCAAGCAGTACGACGTCGTCGTGGTCGACACCGCGGGCCGTCTGGGCATCGACCAGGAGCTGATGCAGCAGGCCGCGGACATCCGCGACGCCGTCAGCCCCGACGAGGTCCTCTTCGTGGTCGACGCGATGATCGGCCAGGACGCGGTCAACACCGCCGAGGCCTTCCGCGACGGCGTCGGCTTCGACGGTGTGGTGCTCTCCAAGCTCGACGGTGACGCACGCGGTGGTGCGGCGCTCTCCATCGCGCATGTCACCGGCCGGCAGATCATGTTCGCCTCCAACGGCGAGAAGCTGGACGAGTTCGACACGTTCCACCCGGACCGCATGGCGTCCCGGATCCTCGGCATGGGCGACATGCTCAGCCTGATCGAGAAGGCCGAGCAGACCTTCAGCCAGGCCGAGGCCGAGCAGATGGCCTCCAAGCTGGCGAGCAGCAAGGGCGGCAAGGACTTCACGCTCGACGACTTCCTGGCTCAGATGGAGCAGGTCAGGAAGATGGGCAGCATCTCCAAGCTGCTCGGCATGCTGCCCGGCATGGGACAGATGAAGGACCAGATCAACAACATCGACGAGCGGGACGTGGACCGCACCGCCGCGATCATCAAGTCGATGACCCCGGCCGAGCGCCAGGACCCGACGATCATCAACGGCTCGCGCCGGGCCCGGGTGGCCAAGGGCTCGGGTGTCGAGGTCAGCGCCGTGAAGAGCCTGGTCGAGCGGTTCTTCGAGGCACGCAAGATGATGTCGCGGATGGCCCAGGGCGGCGGCATGCCGGGGATGCCGGGGATGCCGGGCATGGGTGGCGGCCCCGGCCGCCAGAAGAAGCAGCAGAAGCAGGCCAAGGGCAAGCGCAAGAGCGGTAACCCGATGAAGCGCAAGGCGGAGGAGCAGGCCGCCGCGGCCCGCCGGGAGCAGGGGAGCGCGCCGGGCCTGCCGTCCGGTGAGGATGCGAAGAACTTCGAACTCCCCGACGAGTTCAAGAAGTTCATGGGCTGACCCGTCCCGGACGCCGAAGCGGCCCGTACTTCCCGGACATCCGGGGGCACGGGCCGCTTCCGCGTGGTGCGACGGTGGTGGGGCGGCTACGGGGAGGTGCCCCGGCGTCCGGTGGTCAGGCGGTCCGGGCGACCACGTAACGGAAGATGTTCGGCAGCCACACCGTGCCGTCGCGCCGCAGATGGGGGTGGAGCGCCTCGGCGACCTCCTTCTTCACCTGGTCCTGGCCGGTCGCCCGTATCGCCGCGTCGAACAGCCCGGTCGACAGCAGCCCGCGTACCGCGCTCCGGATGTCCGCGTAGCCGAACGGGCAGGCCACCCGGCCCGATCCGTCGAGCTTCAGCCCGGCACGCGCCGCCACCTCCTCCAGATCGTCCCTCCGCGGCCTGCGCACGGCATCGGCCAGTCGGGTGGCGACCCGCAGGACGCCCGCCGCCGCGCAGCGCTCGGGCGGCCCCCAGCCGGTCAGCACCACCGCACTGCCGCGCTCCATCAGCGGCACCGCGTCCTCGACGGCCGGCACCGGCCCGTCCGGGTCGTCCGTGACGCCGCCCATCGGCTCGAAGGCGGTCAGCAGGTTGTACGGCGCCGCCATGCCGCCGGAAGCGTCGGCGGGGCTGCCGTGCACCAGCCGGGCCCGCCCGCGCGGGGCGCCCGGCGCGGCATCGGTGCTGTTCGTGCTGTCGGGGCCTTCGGGCAGCAGCCGCTCGCGGGCCAGCGCGATGCGCTCGGCGTGCGTGTCCACACCGGTGACGCTCGCGCCGCGGGCGGCGGCCATGAGCAGGGCGAGCCCCGAGCCGCAGCCGATACCGAGCAGCCGGGTGGCGCTGCCCGCGTCAAGGCGCTTGTAGACCGCTTCGTAGAGCGGCACCAGCATCCGTTCCTGGATCTCGGCCCAGTCGCGGGCGCGTGCGACCGCTTCCTCCGGGGAAGTCGCAGCCACGGACCGGTGGTTCCGGACGAGTGTTGATGACATCGAAGCGCCCCAATTCGCCGAGAGATCAGTTGTGCCCTGTGTGCCAAACCCCCGTGCAGATGTGCGCGCACTGTCCCGTTGCCAGAGAACTCCGCATCCGCGCGCAAGTCCAGGGGTGGCGAGGCAATGCTTGCGTTCCCGGAATATGCGGTCCGGCCGTGCGCCTCCGGGCGAGCGGATGCGGCAGGAGCCGGACGCCCGCATCAAGGCGGCGGGCCCTCGGAACGCCTGCGTCCACGCCCCGCTCCCGGCCCCCAGTCTTACCCGACTCGCGCGCTCGGGCATGTCGGGAGATCCGTGCCACCGGGCGCCCCGTTGAGCCGGACGGGTGATCCCGGCGAGGGGCCGACGGGCACGGCGGGGCAGAGGAACGCGCTCGGCTCCGGGCCGGTCCCGCCTCAGGTCTGCCGGCGGAGGATGGCGACGAACGTGATGTACGAGAGGGCGGCGGTCGCCAGCAGCCAGTAGTACGGATCACCGCTCCGCCCGGAGGCCAGGTCACCGATGAACGCGCAGAGGTTCCCCAGGGTCAGCACCACGCCCGTGCCCGCCCAGGCGCGCCGGCCGATCAGGGCGAAGCGCTCGTCGGGCTCCTCGGTGAGGCCCCGGTAGGTCTCGCTCCGGCGGCGCAGCACGACCAGGACAAGGCTGCACACCGCCATCACCCCGAAGACCGCCAGGCCGACTCCGAGGTGGCCACCGACGGTGGCGGTCACCAGGCAGACCACTCCGATCCCGAGGAAGAAGGCGGGGATCGACCCCTTCGCCGGGGCTCTGTCCATCCGCTGGTCACCTGTCGACATGGAACATCTCCTCAACGCTGACTTCGAAGAACCTGGCCAGGGAGATGGCGAGCGGCAAGGACGGTGTGTACCGCTCGGTCTCGATGGCGTTGACCGTCTGACGCGAGACCCCGAGGGCCGTGCCCAACTGCCCCTGGGAGAGCCCTCGTGACGACCGCAGTGCTCTGACCGTGTTTCTCACCTGTCAAGCTTACTTGTCACCCATCGGCGAATGTCAAGCCTGCTTTACACGCATACCGGGCCGGTCGATCGTGCGAGCCATCCGCGGTTCCGTCCCGCGTGGCCGGGCCGGTGCCGGACCCGTGCGGTGCTCCCGGTACGGTCGCTGTGGCGGGCCGCGTGTACGGGCGGCGGCCCGGATCCGGCCGGACCGCGGTGCTTGTGTACGGCGGCCGGCGTGAACGGCGGCAGGTGGGAACGGTGGCCGCCGATGACCGGCCGATCCGGCCGTCGAATCGGCCGAAACGCCCCTTGCGCGGCGGCCGGTGCGATGCGGCAGGCGCGGTACCCCTGGCTACGCGCCGGGGCGCACGCGACCCTACGTACCACCTTGGTGCGAGCTGTGAGGCTTCTCCGCAGATCAGCGCACCCGCCCTCGTCCGGACGCATCAAGGGCAACTGACGGGTACGTGCAAATTATTTGGGATGCCCCGGAATAGGAACACAGCGGTACCCCGGCTCGTTGTCACGACGTGAGCACGACACCAACTGTCCTCGCCGCAGAGCTGGCGCAGGCGTGGGCCGACATTCAGCGGTACCACCCCGAGCTGCCGGATCTAGCCGCGCCCGAGTCCCTGATCGGTGAGTCCTCGTCCGCCTGCGGCGCTGAACTCTCCTTCGAGCGACTGCTCCATGAGGCAGTCCACGGCATCGCCGCAGCGGGGGGGGGGGGGGGCGCCCCCCCCCCCCCCCCCCCCCCCCCCCCCCCCCGGACAGGCGGCGCCCGCGCGCAGGCTGGGCCACGCCCCCCCC
>NZ_JBHYWP010000022.1:68192-83428 GCF_042751845.1 Streptomyces sp. NPDC059398
CTTTTTTTCTGACTGAGAGGCTCCCGTCCCCCGCGCGCGGGGGGGGCGTGCCCCACCCCCCCCCCCCGCCGGCCGCTACCACAACCGCAGGTTCCTGGCGATCGCCGAGGAGATGGGCCTCGACCACCCCGAGGAGCCGCACCCCAGCAGCGGCTTCTCGCTGGTCTCGCTCAACCCCGAGGCGAAGCGCCGTTACCGGCAGACGGCCGAACGGCTGCAGCGTGCGCTCAAGGCGCACACCGCGGCGACGGCCGCCGACACCAAACGCTCCTTCCGCGGGCCTGCCGCCCGGCACGGTTCATCCGGTGGCGGGGTGCGGGTGAAGGCGGTCTGCGACTGCGGCCGCAACGTCCGGGTCGTCCCGTCCGTACTGGCCCAGGCGCCCATCGTCTGCGGTGGCTGCGGAAAGGCGTTCCGTATCCCGGAAGTGGTGGCCGCGGCCGGCTGACCCGGGGTCCCGCAACGTATGGCACAATGGCTAGCTGTACTCGACAGCCGCACAGGAACCCTCTCGTCCTCCGGCTGACGCGTCCATCGGGCACCCGAGTACCGCAACCCCACGTGGCATCTCGTTGTGCCCAACCACGTCAAGACCAGGAGACACCACTTCCGTGGCAGTCAAGATCAAGCTGAAGCGTCTGGGCAAGATCCGTTCGCCTCACTACCGCATCGTCGTCGCCGACTCCCGTACCCGCCGTGACGGCCGGGCCATCGAGGAGATCGGCCTGTACCACCCGGTGCAGAACCCCTCGCGCATCGAGGTCAACTCGGAGCGTGCGCAGTACTGGCTGTCCGTCGGCGCCCAGCCGACCGAGCCGGTCATGGCGATCCTGAAGCTCACCGGTGACTGGCAGGCGCACAAGGGCCTCCCGGCCCCCGCGCCGCTCCAGCAGCCGGAGCCGAAGGCCGACAAGCGCGCCGCGTTCGAGGCGTTCGCCAAGTCGATCGAGGGCGACGAGCCGAAGGGTGAGGCCATCACCCCGAAGGCGAAGAAGGCCGACAAGAAGGCGGACGAGGCGGCTCCGGCTGCTGACTCCACCGAGTCGACCGAGGCCTGAGCATGCTCGAGGAGGCTCTCGAGCACCTCGTGAAGGGCATCGTCGACAACCCCGACGACGTACAGGTCGCTTCACGCAACCTCCGTCGCGGGCAGGTGCTGGAGGTCCGGGTGCACCCCGACGACCTCGGTAAGGTGATCGGCCGCAACGGCCGCACCGCGCGCGCCCTGCGCACCATCGTGGGCGCCATCGGCGGCCGTGGCATCCGGGTCGACCTCGTCGACGTGGACCAGGTCCGCTGAGCAGTAGCTGAACACCGGCTCGGGCCGGGGAGGGCTGAGAAGCCGTCCCCGGCCTTTGTCGTCCGCGGTGAGCGCGGCAACACTTGGACCACCCCGGCCGGCAGGACCGGCAGGAACCAGCGGAATGAGGAGCGAAGCGTGCAACTGGTAGTCGCACGGATCGGGCGCGCCCACGGGATCAAGGGCGAAGTCACCGTGGAGGTGCGCACGGACGAGCCCGAGCTGCGGCTCGGACCCGGTGCGGTACTCGCCACCGACCCCGCGGCCACCGGGCCGCTGACCATCGAGACCGGCCGGGTGCACAGCGGCAGGCTGCTGCTGCGCTTCGCGGGGGTCACGGACCGGACGGCCGCCGAGGCGCTCCGCAACACCCTGCTGATCGCAGACGTCGACCCGCGGGAGACCCCCGAGGACCCCGAGGAGTTCTACGACCACCAGCTGATGGACCTCGACGTGGTGCTGGCGGACGGCACCGAGGTCGGCCGGATCACCGAGATCACCCACCTGCCCTCGCAGGACCTCTTCATCGTGGAGCGGCCCGACGGCAGCGAGGTCATGATCCCGTTCGTCGAGGAGATCGTCACCTCGATCGACCTGGATGAGCAGCGGGCCGTCATCGACCCGCCGCCCGGCCTGATCGACGAGAGCCGGGCCGAGATCGCCGGCGCCCGGGACGACGACTGATGCGGCTCGACGTCGTCACGATCTTCCCCGAGTACCTCGAACCGCTGAACGTCTCGCTGGTCGGCAAGGCACGCGCCCGCGGCCGGCTCGGTGTCCACGTACACGACCTGCGCGACTGGACGTACGACCGGCACAACACGGTCGACGACACCCCCTACGGCGGCGGCCCCGGCATGGTCATGAAGACCGAGCCCTGGGGTGAGGCGCTGGACGAGGTCCTGGCCACCGGTTACGAGGCGGGTGCGTCCGGCCCGGTCCTGGTCGTGCCCACCCCGAGCGGCCGCCCCTTCACCCAGCAGGTCGCGGTCGAACTCTCCGAGCGCCCCTGGCTGGTCTTCACACCCGCCAGGTACGAGGGCATCGACCGGCGGGTGGTCGACGAGTACGCGACCCGGATGCCGGTGTACGAGGTCTCCATCGGGGACTACGTCCTGGCGGGCGGGGAGGCCGCCGTCCTGGTGATCACGGAAGCCGTCGCCCGGCTGCTGCCCGGCGTGCTCGGCAACGCCGAGTCGCACCGCGACGACTCCTTCGCCACCGGCGCGATGGCCGACCTCCTGGAGGGGCCGGTCTACACCAAGCCGCCCGAGTGGCGCGGCCGGTCCATCCCGGACGTCCTGCTCAGCGGCCACCACGGCAGGATCGCCCGCTGGCGCCGGGACGAGGCGTTCCGTCGCACGGACCTCAACAGGCCGGATCTGCTGGAGCGCAGCGACCCGGCGTCCTTCGGCAAGAAGGACCGCGAAATGCTCTCGATCCTGGGCTGGAAGCAGGGGCCCGGAGGGCGATTTGGGCGAGAGCACGAGGACGTGGAAGAATAGGCCGCTGCTGTACGTCCGGCGTGCGCCCCTGCCACAGGGGGAACGACGACCGTCCGACGCGATCAGCTCTCGAAACTCATCACGATGATTCCGTCGATGACCTGTGGCATCGGCGAAGAAAGCAGAAGATCATGTCCAGCCTGCTCAACAGCGTCAACACCGCTTCGCTCCGGTCCGACCTGCCGGCCTTCCGCGCCGGTGACACGGTCAACGTCCACGTCCGCGTCATCGAGGGCACCCGCTCGCGTATCCAGCAGTTCAAGGGTGTCGTCATCCGCCGCCAGGGCGCGGGCGTCAGCGAGACCTTCACGGTCCGCAAGGTCTCGTTCTCGGTCGGCGTCGAGCGTACCTTCCCGGTGCACAGCCCGATCTTCGAGAAGATCGAGCTCGTCACCCGCGGTGACGTCCGTCGCGCCAAGCTGTACTACCTCCGTGAGCTGCGCGGCAAGGCCGCGAAGATCAAGGAGAAGCGCGACCACTGAGTCCACAGGGCGGCCGGATAAGCTCTGGCCCCGATGGACACCGAAGCACAGCAGACAGAGCGCGACGGCTCACCCGAACCGGACACGTCCGGCGAGGAGCAGCGGTCGCGCTCTGTGCGTCTCGCCGCGCTGATCGAGGGGCCCTGGCGCAAGGCCGGGCTGCTGGCCCTCGTCTGTGTGGCGTTCCTGCTGCTGCTGAGTACGTATGTGATGCAGCCGTTCCTCATCCCCAGCGGCTCCATGGAGCCCACCCTCCAGGTCGGGGACCGGGTGCTGGTGGACAAGCTGGCGTACCGGTTCGGCGGTGAGCCCCGGCGCGGGGACGTCGTGGTCTTCGACGGCACCGGCTCCTTCGTACGGGAGGCACCCGCGCAGAACCCCGTGACCCGGGTGGCGCGCGGCGCGGCCTCCGCGCTGGGGTTCGCGGCGCCCGCCGGTACCGACTACGTCAAGCGTGTGGTGGGGGTGGGCGGCGACCATGTGGTCTGCTGCGACAAGCGGGGGCGTATCGAGGTGAACGGGCGGCCGGTGGACGAGACGTATGTGTATCCCGGCAACCCTCCGTCCCAGGTGCCCTTCGACATCGTGGTGCCCGCCGGAACCCTCTGGGTGATGGGCGACCACCGCTCACGCTCCAGCGACTCCCGCGACCACCTCGGGGATCCCGGGGGAGGGATGGTACCGGTGGAGCAGGTGATCGGCCGGGCCCGCTGGATCGGCTGGCCGTTCAGCCGCTGGACCGCGCTGGAGAGGTCCGGGGCCTTCGCCCGGGTACCGGCGTCCGGCGGCGGCCATGGGTAACCGGGGAAGGGCACGAGGCGGCGGGCCGACGGGCGAACGGCCGGCGTCGGCCGGCGGCCCCACCGGTGCACGGTCCCTGCCCACCAGGGCCGAGCGGCGCAGACTCGCGCGCAAGGTCCAGCGGCGGCGGCGCAGATCCACAGCGCGTGAGATACCCGTTCTGATCATCGTGGCGATCGTGATCGCGCTGGTGCTCAAGACGTTCCTGGTGCAGGCGTTCGTCATCCCGTCGGGTTCGATGGAGGAGACGATCCGGATCGGTGACCGGGTACTGGTGGACAAGCTGACGCCGTGGTTCGGCTCGAAACCGCAGCGCGGCGACGTCGTGGTCTTCAAGGACCCCGGCCACTGGCTGCCGCCCGAGGAGACCAGGACGGAGAGCTCGCCGTTTCTCGTCAGACAGCTCAAGACCGGCCTGACCTTCATCGGACTGCTCCCTTCGGACAATGAACAGGACCTGATCAAGCGGGTCATCGGGGTGGGCGGGGACACCGTCAAGTGCTGCGACAAGGACGGCAGGGTCACCGTCAACGGCACCCCGCTGAACGAGCCGTATCTCCATCCGGGGAATCCGCCGTCCCAGCTGAAGTTCGATGTGAAGGTCCCGCCCGGGCGGCTCTTCGTGATGGGGGACCACCGGTCCAACTCGGCGGATTCGCGGTACCACATGGACGGTCCCTACCAGGGGACTGTGCCGGTGAGCGGGGTGGTGGGACGGGCGGTCGTCATCGCCTGGCCGCTGGGGCACTGGAGCCGGCTCAAGGAGCCCGCGGCCTTCGGGTCGGTGGCGTCCGCTCCGGACCAGGGCGGTCCGGACCGGGCCGGTTCCGGTCGGCGGAGTCTCGCCGCTCAGGATCGGCACGTAAACTTCCCGCTCCCGACTCCTGCGGAACTTCCGCTCGTTATGGGAGTGGTGGGCCTGCGTCTCCCCGGAGGCAGGCGACGGCACGGAGTGAGGAGTGGATGTGGGGGACGTGGCGGTCGGCGCGCGATCCGGACACGAAGAGCCAGAGGACCGGCCAGGGCCGCCCGTTGGTGGCGAGGGAACCGAAACCTCTGACAGCGGGTGGCCGGACGGGTCCGACAGGGCCGGTGGCCAGTACAGGGCACCGGGCCCGCAGAACGGTCCGGGTGGACCGGGCGGCCCCGGCGGCCCGGACGGCCTCGACGGGGAAGGCGAGGACGGCGGGAGCACCCGGGACAAGGCGCCCAAGAAGCAGCGCTCCTTCTGGAAGGAGCTGCCGCTCCTCATCGGAATCGCGCTGGTCCTGGCCCTGTTGATCAAGACATTCCTGGTCCAGGCGTTCTCGATCCCCTCGGACTCGATGCAGGACACGCTGCAGCGCGGGGACCGGGTGCTGGTGGACAAGCTGACACCGTGGTTCGGCTCGGAGCCGGAGCGGGGTGACGTCGTGGTGTTCCACGATCCGGGCGGCTGGCTCGAAGGCGAACCGACGCCCACCCCGAACGTGGCGCAGAAGTTCCTGAGCTTCATCGGCCTGATGCCGTCGGCGGAGGAGAAGGACCTGATCAAGCGGGTCATCGCGGTCGGCGGGGACACGGTCTCCTGCAAGAAGGGCGGCCCGGTCGTCGTCAACGGCAAGGCGCTGTCCGAGAAGTCGTACATCTACCCCGGCAACACCCCGTGCGACGACCAGCCGTTCGGGCCGATCCATGTGCCCAAGGGCCGGATCTGGGTGATGGGCGACCACCGGCAGGACTCGCTCGACTCCCGCTACCACCAGCAGCTGCCCGGTGGGGGCACGGTCTCCGACAAGGAGGTCGTCGGACGGGCCTTCGTCGTGGCCTGGCCGGTCAACCGGTGGGCGTGGCTGGGTGTTCCGAGCACCTTCGACCAGAAGGGCATCAACGCCGCCGGCTCACTCGCTCCCGGCGCGCTCGGGCTCGCGGGAGCGCTGCCGCTGGTGATCAGGCGCAGGCGCAGGCTGACCCGTGACGGTACCGCTGACGGTACTGCCGGGTAAGGTGCCCTCCCAGATCGTCGATCTCCGATATGGGGGAGCGCTGGGATGAGCGGAACAGTACGTACGAGTGGCGGCGGTGGCCGGCTCGGCAGTGCGCTGTCGGGTCTGGCCGTGGCCCTCGGCTGCGTGCTCTTTCTCGGAGGGTTCGCCTGGGGTGCGGTGGAGTACAAGCCGTACACCGTACCGACCGACTCGATGACCCCGACCGTGCAGGTGGGGGACCGGGTGCTGGCACAGCGAATAGACAGCAGCGCGGTGCGCCGCGGGGACGTGGTGGTCTTCAAGGATCCCGCCTGGGGCGATATGCCGATGCTGAAGCGGGTGGTGGGAGTCGGCGGCGACGAGGTCGCCTGCTGCGACTCCAGGGGCCGGCTCACGGTGAACGGCAAGGGGATCAACGAGCCGTATCTGAAGGCCGATTCGTTCTCCGGGGGCCGGGCATCCGCGACCGCCTTCACCGTGAAGGTGCCCGAGGGCCGGCTCTTCCTCCTCGGTGACGAGCGCACCAACTCGATGGACTCCCGTGTCCACCTCCAGGACGCCGACCACGGCTCGGTACCGCGCTCGACGGTGTCCGCGCGGGTGGACGCCATCGCCTGGCCGCTGAGCGGCGGGACCATCGAACGCCCGAAGGGTTTCGCGGCGCTGCCCGGCGGGGTCTCGCAGCCCGGACCGCTGAAACTGGTGGTGGCGGCTGTGCTGGCCGGGATCGTGCTGATCCTGGGCGGTTGCGTCTACGGACCGGTCGCCCGGCGGCGGGGCCGCAGCCGGAAGGTGACCGCCGATGTCGGCTGAGCTGCGCAGGGTCGCACGCGTCATCCTGCTCGATCCGGCCGACCGGGTGCTGCTGATGCACGGGTTCGAGCCGGATGATCCGACACGCACCTGGTGGTTCACGCCCGGCGGGGGCGTCGAGGCGGGGGAGACCGACGAGGAGGCCGCGCTCCGCGAGGTACGGGAGGAGACCGGCATCGACACGGTCGAACTCGGCCCTGTGCTGTGGACGAGGGTGTGCTCCTTCCCGTTCGACGGGCGGCGGTGGAACCAGGACGAACAGTATTTTCTGGGTCGAACCACTCGGACGGCGACCGCCATGGACGGGCTGACCCCGCTGGAGCAGCGGAGTGTCGCGGGGCTGAGGTGGTGGACTTCCGCCGAACTGTCCGCGACGCGTGAGACGGTGTACCCGACCAGGCTCGCCGGGCTGCTGCGCACGCTGCTCGACGAGGGTCCCCCGGCTGCACCGGTGGTCCTGGCCCCGGAAATCGTCTAGGGGCGCAGGCGGGCGGCGCACAATAGGGGGACGCACGGCTGAAGGGGAACATGCCATGAGCGCCGAGGACCTCGAGAAGTACGAGACCGAGATGGAGCTGAAGCTCTACCGGGAGTACCGCGACGTTGTCGGCCTGTTCAAATATGTGATCGAGACCGAGCGGCGCTTCTACCTCACCAACGACTACGAGATGCAGGTGCACTCAGTACAGGGCGAGGTCTTTTTCGAGGTGTCCATGGCTGATGCCTGGGTCTGGGACATGTACAGGCCGGCCAGGTTCGTCAAGCAGGTACGCGTACTGACCTTCAAGGATGTGAACATCGAGGAGCTCAACAAGAGCGATCTCGAACTTCCGGGTGGCTGAGGTCGTCCCGGTCGGCTGACTTCTTGTGAGTGGCTGAGCTCTTGCCGGCCGACTGAGCTTCTGCCAGGCCGCTGGGCTCTTGCAGGTACCCGCGTCTGTGCGGGTGCCTGCGCTTTTATGCGTGGCCGCGGCTCTTCCGGGTGACCGGGTTTTCCACAACCGGCGAGTAGTCCACCAAGATCCACACGGTGGCGGCCCGGACGGCAGAGTCGGTGCCGGAGGTGGTGCCGGATGAACGCACGGGGGGCACTCGGGCGGTACGGCGAGGAACTGGCGGCAAGGACGCTGGCCGGGTCCGGAATGACCGTCGTCGAGCGGAACTGGCGGTGCAGGTCGGGCGAGATCGACATCGTGGCGCGCGACGGCGACGCGCTGGTCGTCTGTGAGGTGAAGACCCGCAGAGAAGGCGCCTTCGAGCATCCGATGGCCGCGGTCACCCCGGTCAAGGCCGACCGGCTCAGACGTCTCGCCGAGCGCTGGCTCGCGGCGAACGGCGGGCCGCCGCCCGGCGGGGTGCGGATCGATCTCATCGGCGTGGTGCTGCCCAGGCGCGGTGCGCCGCTGGTCGAGCACGCACGGGGGGTGGCCTGATGGGTTTCGCCCGTGCGTGTTCGGTCGCGCTGGTCGGCGTGGACGGTGTGGTGGTGGAGGTCCAGGCGGACCTCGAACCGGGAATCGCCGCCTTCACGCTGGTGGGGCTGCCGGACAAGAGCCTGGTCGAGAGCCGGGACCGGGTCAGGGCCGCCGTGGTGAACTCGGGCGCGGAGTGGCCCCAGAAGAAACTCACGGTGGGGCTGAGCCCCGCATCGGTACCGAAGAGCGGCAGTGGCTTCGATCTGGCCGTCGCCTGCGCCGTCCTGGGGGCCGCCGAGCGCGTCGACCCGAGGGAGATCGCCGACCTGGTGCTCATCGGGGAGCTGGGGCTCGACGGCCGGGTCAGACCGGTGCGCGGCATTCTGCCCGCCGTGCTGGCGGCGGCCGAAGCGGGATACCGCCGGGTCGTGGTCCCCGAGCAGACCGCGGGGGAGGCGTCACTCGTGCCGGGCGTCTCGGTGCTCGGGGTGCGGAGTCTGCGGCAGCTCATCGCGGTGCTGAGCGGTGAGCCGGTCCCCGACGAGGCGCCCGCCGCACAGGGGCGGCCGGACTCGATGCTGGCCGGTCTGATGGTGCCGGGCGCCGGGGCCGGCACCGGGCTCGCCCTGGGCGGGGGGACCGGTGCGGGGGCCGACCTCGCGGACGTGGCGGGGCAGCCCGCCGCCAGAAAGGCGCTGGAGGTCGCCGCGGCCGGGGCCCACCATCTGCTGCTGCACGGGCCTCCGGGCGCGGGCAAGACCATGCTGGCCGAGCGGCTTCCCGCGATCCTGCCACCGCTGAGCAGACACGAGTCGCTGGAGGTGACCGCGGTCCACTCGGTGGCCGGCATCCTCCCGCCGGGCGAGCCACTGATCGGCACCGCTCCGTACTGCGCGCCGCACCACTCCGCGACCATGCAGTCGCTGATCGGCGGCGGCAACGGCCTGCCCCGGCCGGGAGCCGTGTCCCTGGCCCACCGCGGTGTGCTCTTTCTCGACGAGGCACCCGAATTCTCCGTCCGGGTCCTCGACGCGCTGCGCCAGCCGCTGGAGTCCGGGCACGTGGTCGTCGCGCGCAGCGCGGGGGTCGTGCGGCTGCCCGCGAGATTCCTGATGGTGCTGGCCGCCAACCCCTGCCCCTGCGGCAGGCACACGATGCACGGCTCGGGGTGCGAATGCCCGCCGTCGGCGGTCCGGCGCTACCAGGCCAGACTCTCCGGACCGCTCCTCGACCGGGTGGACCTCCGGGTCGAAGTGGAGCCGGTGCGCCGCTCCGACCTGATGGGACAGGGCGATGCGGGCGAATCGTCGGCGGCCGTTGCCGCACGGGTGCGGGAGGGCCGGGAACGGGCCGCGAAGCGGCTGGCCGGCACGGAGTGGAGCACCAACAGCGAGGTGCCCGGCCATGAGCTGAGGACCCGCTGGACGGCCGCGCCCGGAGCGCTCGCGGTGGCCGAGCGTGAGATGGAGCGCGGGCTGCTCACCGCCCGCGGTCTCGACAGGGTGCTGAGGGTGGCCTGGACGGTCGCCGATCTGGCCGGCCGGGACCGGCCCGGCGCCCAGGATGTCGGGCTCGCTCTCCAACTGCGTACCGGCGTGGACCGGGGGGCGCTGCTCGCCGCCGGGAAGGACCACGGATGAGTACGGGTGCGGGGCCGGGCGGTGACGAGCGGCTGGCACGGGCCGCGCTGACCCGGGTCCTTGAGCCGGGCGACGAGCCGGGCGGACGGTGGCTGCGCGAACTGGGCGCCGTGGAACTGTGGCGGCGGCTGCGTACCGTGGCGGGCGGCGGGGATGCCGTCTTCCCCGGTATGAGCGCCAGGCGGCTCGCCGGATACCGGTTGCGGGCGGCGGCGGCGCGGCCGGATCAGGACCTGCGGGACGCGGACGCGGGGGGCGGACGGTTCGTCTGCCCGGGGGACCAGGAGTGGCCGGGACAGCTCGACGACCTGGGGGACGCGCGGCCGATCGGGCTCTGGGTGCGGGGACGGCCCCAGCTGAGGATATGGGCGCTGCGATCCGTCGCCGTGGTCGGCGCCCGTGCCTGTACGGCCTACGGCGCGC
The DNA here is from genome assembly GCF_042751845.1 of Streptomyces sp. NPDC059398. Taxonomy (NCBI): domain Bacteria; kingdom Bacillati; phylum Actinomycetota; class Actinomycetes; order Kitasatosporales; family Streptomycetaceae; genus Streptomyces; species Streptomyces sp. NPDC059398. Next base: position 78,539 of record NZ_JBHYWP010000022.1, read on the forward strand.
ATATGGCGGCCGCACTGGGCTCGGGCCTCGCCGAGCTCGGCTGGGTCGTGGTGTCGGGCGCCGCGTTCGGTGTCGACGGGGCCGCTCATCGCGGCGCGCTCGCCGCGGGCGGGGCCACCATCGCGGTGCTGGCCTGCGGAGTCGACACGGTCTACCCGCGCGGTCACGCCGAGCTGATCGGGCGGATCGCGGAACAGGGGCTGCTCATCGGCGAGTTGCCACCGGGGGACCATCCCACGCCCAGCCGCTTCATCCTCCGCAACCGGGTGATCGCCGCCCTCACCCGGGGGACCGTGGTCGTCGAGGCCGAGTACCGCAGCGGCTCACTGGCCACCGCGCGCAGCGCCCAGAAGCTGGGCCGCTACACGATGGGGGTCCCCGGGCCGGTCACCAGCGGGCTCTCGGCCGGGGTGCACGAGTTGCTGCGCGGCGGCGGCGTCCTGGTCACGGATGCGGCCGAAGTCGCCGAGCTGGTAGGGAACATCGGCGATCTGGCACCCGGCAGACACGGCCCCGTCCTGCCCAGGGACCTGCTCGGTCCGGCCGCCGCCCGGGTGTTGGAGGCACTTCCGGGCCATGGCGTGACGGACGCACGCGAGGTGGCCCGTGAGGCGGGGACGACCGCCGACGAAGCGCTCGCCAGGCTGTACGAACTCCACTCGTTGGGGTTCGTTGAACGGCGAAGTGAAGGATGGCAGTTGGTGCCGGGGGCGCCACAGATCGCAGGCGCCCGGCGAGGCGATGCTTGACCTGGGGCAATCGGGTGAAAAGGTGATGTCCCAGCCTCGGCGGGGGCCTTCCGGCATCACCTCCGGGACACCGCCCGCGTGAGGGCGTCGCACAGGTGCCATGACGCACTCATTGCGCCCTGCAATGCTTCAGTCACGCTACGCTCACAAGGAATCCGGCTCAAAACAAGTCCTACGCAGGTCCCAGCAGAACGGCTCAAGGCAACGAATGCCCCAGCACACGTCCGGTTCCGACCGCGCGGCAGCGCCACCGGCGGCACGTGGCCATATCCGGCCCCCCGCGCCGTCGTCGCTCGATGAGCTGTGGCGGTCGTACAAGTCGACGGGCGACAAGCGGCTGCGCGAGCAGCTGATCCTGCACTATTCGCCCCTGGTCAAGTACGTCGCCGGCCGGGTCAGCGTGGGGCTGCCGCCCAACGTCGAGCAGGCCGACTTCGTCTCCTCCGGTGTCTTCGGACTGATCGACGCCATCGAGAAGTTCGACATCGAGCGGTCCATCAAGTTCGAGACCTACGCGATCACGCGGATCCGCGGCGCGATGATCGACGAACTCCGCGCGCTCGACTGGATCCCCCGCTCGGTCCGGCAGAAGGCCCGCGCTGTCGAGCGTGCCTACGCCACGCTGGAGGCCCAGCTGCGCCGCACGCCCTCCGAGGCCGAGGTCGCGGCCGAGATGGGCATCGCGGTGGAGGAACTGCACGCCGTGTTCAGCCAGTTGTCACTGGCCAACGTGGTGGCCCTGGACGAGCTCCTGCACGTCGGCGGTGAGGGCGGCGACAGGCTGAGCCTGATGGACACCCTGGAGGACACCGCGGCGGACAACCCGGTCGAGCTGGCCGAGGGCCGCGAGCTGCGCCGGCTGCTGGCCCGTGCCATCAACACTCTCCCGGACCGGGAGAAGACCGTGGTCACGCTCTACTACTACGAGGGCCTGACCCTGGCCGAGATCGGCCATGTCCTCGGAGTCACCGAGAGCCGGGTCAGCCAGATCCACACCAAATCCGTCCTGCAGCTGCGCGCCAAGCTCTCGGACGTCGGACGCTGATCCCGCAGGCGAATCGTCCCTGCCCGGAGTGGGTCCGTAAAGTGACCCCGTGCCCAGGATTCGAGCGGCCTCCGTGGCCGAACACCGAACCATGCAGCGCGGCGCCCTGCTGGACGCCGCCCGCACCCTCCTCTCCGAAGGCGGTACGGAGGCGCTGACCTTCCCCGCCCTCGCCGAGCGCACCGGACTCGCGCGCTCCTCCGTGTACGAGTACTTCCGCTCACGCGCCGCCGTGGTGGAAGAGCTCTGCGCCGTCGACTTCCCGGTCTGGGCTGCGGAGATCGAGTCCGCGATGGAGCGGGCTCCTGACCCCGCGGGCAAGGTCGAGGCGTATGTCCGCCAGCAGCTCGCCCTGGTCGGGGACCAGCGGCACCGGGCCGTGGTGGCCATCTCCGCGGGGGAACTCGACGCGGGCGCCCGGGAGAAGATCCGTGCCGCGCACGGCGGTCTCATCGCGATGATCGTCGAGGCGCTCGAAGCCCTGCGTCACGAGCACCCGAGGCTCGCGGCGATGCTGCTCCAGGGGGTGGTGGACGCGGCGGTGCGGCGTATCGAGGCGGGTTCGTCCGAGGACCCCGCCGTGGTGGCCGACGCTGCCGTCGCGATGGCACTGGGCGGCGTCCGGGGCTGAGCCCCACCGGTCCCGGACTTGTGCCGTCCCCGGGCCGCCGTCGTCGCCGGGGCCCCTGTGACGGACCCCTGTGGTCTCCGGGAGCTGTCGCCTACCGGGCGCGCTGTGGTCCCCGGGCGGGCTGCGATCTCCGGGCGCGCCGTGGTCCCCGGGCGGGCTGCGATCCCCGGGCTTGCTGAGGTCTCTGGGAGGGCTCCGATCTTCGGACTCGCTGTGGTCCGCGGGCTCCCCGTGATCTCCGGGCTCCCTCTGATCTCCGGGATCCCGAACACCGGCAGCAGTCTGGACGGTCCCCGGTGCAGCAGTCCGGGTGGGAGCAGCGACAGCGGGTTCAGATAGTGGTCACCGTGCAGCAGTCCCCAGTGGAGGCAGCCCGACGGGCAGTGGGACGGTCCGCTCTCCCGTACGGCGACCGGCCGGCCTGCGGTGACCTCGTCCCCTTTCCGGACGAGCGCCCGGACCGGTTCGTACGTCGTGCGCAGGGACGTGCCCGACACCGCGAGGGTGAGCACCCCTTGCCCCGCCACCCGCCCCGCGAACGTGATCCGGCCGGAAGCGGCGGCCAGGACCGGTGTGCCGGCGGGGGCGGCCAGATCGACCCCGCGGTGGCCCGGCCCGTAAGGAGAGGCGGGAGGATCCCAGCCGTGGACGATCCGCGGGCGGCCTGCCAACGGCCAGCTGCGGTCGCCGTGGTCGGCGGCCGGTAAGGGCGCGGGCCTCGGCGCCGGCTCGGTGAGCGCCGCCGTGACCGTGGTCGTGGCCGTGGTTCTCGCCGACAACGGCGACGACGGCGACTGCGACGGCGTGGACGGCCGTGAGTACACGGCGCTCGAATGCCAGGAGGGCACCGCGGCCGAGTACCCGGAGCACAACGCCGGGACGGCGGCCGACAGCAGTACGCACACCACCGCGAACAACCCGGCCAGCCATGTGTTCCGGCCCTGGCGTCTCACGTTCGGGGCGTTACGGTCCGGGCAGAAGCGGTGCAGGGCGTTCGGCCGGCGGGCGCCGTGGCCCGGGGCGGTCTCGTTCAGGCGCATGGGGAAACCGTCCCCCGTCGCACGGATCCGCGGGGATCATGGCCGGTATCTGTGGACCACCAGGCGGTTGTGGATATCGCCGTCACCCGGCGCTCACCGGGTCCCGTACACTTCTGGTGGCGATCCGGGTCACCGGGTCGACTTCGCACGCCCCCCATCACCCCATCAGCGGTCGATGGACGCGCCTCTCGGTCCCTCGTGGCACGGCGCGTGTGGGCGTCAGGCGCGACAGCAAACCTGCGGTCGCGACAACCGAGTACATCAAGGAGTACGGCCATGGCCGTCGTCACGATGCGGGAGCTGCTGGAGAGCGGCGTCCACTTCGGTCACCAGACCCGTCGTTGGAACCCGAAGATGAAGCGCTTCATCTTCACGGAGCGCAACGGCATCTACATCATCGACCTGCTCCAGTCGCTGTCGTACATCGACCGCGCCTACGAGTTCGTCAAGGAGACCGTCGCGCACGGCGGCTCCATCATGTTCGTGGGTACCAAGAAGCAGGCCCAGGAGGCCATCGCCGAGCAGGCGACGCGCGTGGGCATGCCCTACGTCAACCAGCGCTGGCTCGGCGGCATGCTGACCAACTTCTCCACCGTCTACAAGCGCCTTCAGCGTCTGAAGGAGCTTGAGCAGATCGACTTCGAGGACGTGGCCGCCTCCGGCCTCACCAAGAAGGAGCTCCTGGTCCTCTCGCGCGAGAAGGCCAAGCTGGAGAAGACCCTCGGTGGTATCCGCGAGATGCAGAAGGTGCCCAGCGCCGTCTGGATCGTCGACACCAAGAAGGAGCACATCGCCGTCGGTGAGGCGCGCAAGCTCCACATCCCGGTCGTCGCGATCCTCGACACCAACTGCGACCCCGACGAGGTCGACTACAAGATCCCGGGCAACGACGACGCGATCCGCTCCGTCACCCTGCTCACCCGCGTGATCGCCGACGCCGCCGCCGAGGGCCTCATCGCCCGCTCCGGCGCTGCGACCGGCGACCAGAAGCCGGGCGAGAAGGCCGCCGCCGAGCCGCTCGCCGAGTGGGAGCGTGACCTGCTCGACGGTGAGAAGAAGGACGGCGCCGAGGTCGTCCAGACCTCTGCCGAGACCGAGAAGGTCGCGGACGCCGAGGCTCCGGTCGCCGAGGCCGCCACCGAGGCCCCGGCCGCTGAGGCCCCTGCCGCCGAGGCGCCCGCGCCCGCCGCCGAGGCCCCCGCCCCGGCACCCGCGGCCGAGGCTCCGGCCGCCGAGGCGCCCGCCGCCGGCGGTTCCGCCGAGGGCACGGACGTCACCCTGCCCGCGCTCGGCGAGAGCGTCACCGAGGGCACCGTCACCCGCTGGCTGAAGGAAGTCGGCGACGACGTCGCCGAGGACGAGCCGCTGCTGGAGGTCTCGACCGACAAGGTCGACACCGAGATCCCGTCGCCCGTCGCGGGCACC